>JANPJC010000076.1:0-35711 GCA_031425315.1 Chitinophagales bacterium | reverse complement strand
TACGCTTCGAGGTGTCTGACACCTGCAAAATTTTTTCGCACTTGCTCCAGAAAGGGAAAAATCCCGAATAAAACCGGTCAACTTCGGGAAACATCCACGGATACGGATCTCTCATTCCGGGATAATGCGCAGTTAAAGGATGGTCAATACTCACAATTTCCGGAAATGATTTGATACCCGGTAAATCCTCAACATTTCCCGCAAAAATCTGGATGCCATCAATATTTTTTGATAGATCAATTATAAAATCAAGTACTTTCTGACTCACCGGAAAACGCTCAAAATGGGAAGGTTCCAGTAACAAGATCCGGTTGGCCCGTTCATCCCTGCGCCACGTCGGATCAAGGTGATAACTGTTGTATAGCAACAATGGCAAATCATGATTAAGATCAGGCATTTTTTCTTCCGGCAATGCAGTATTCAAATGCAGCTCTTCGACAGCTGTTAATTCCGCGGGTATTTCCATTTCCACCAGGCCCTCATACGATTGATCCAGATATGTACCACGCTGGTTACTGTAAAAATACCGGTTAATGTTTTCCTGATTAGCATAGTATTTCCTGGGAGCAAAACTTCCCGCCACCCACTGCCAGCTCAATGTATTACTGGCAATATCACCGTCAAGCAAATGGTAATACATCCATTCAGAAGGTTGTTTCCAATACGCTCTGCCAATATTACAAACGAGCGAAGCCACATACATTCTTGCATGATTGTGCATATAACCTGTATCATACAATTCCTTAATACAATTATCAATCACTTCTATACAGGTATTGCTCTCCGTTACTGCACTGATCATTTTGCTGTGTGCAATATTTCTCATAGGCGATCGAACATCACTGAATATCCTTTCGCCAAAATGCCGCCACACCCTTTGATAATATTCCCGCCATGCAAGCTCCTGAAGAAATTTCGCAGACTGATTTAAAGTATACCCCCGCTTTAAAACAGCATCCTTAATCATTGGAAGGCTGATGACTCCGCGTGAAATATAAGGCGACAACCTGCTGACCCTGCCATCTACGAAATTTCGGGTGGAGGCATAAGCAACTGGATTAATTGTATCGATCAATCCAAGAATAGTCTCGTAGTCAACAGGAAAGGTTTTCACTATGCCTCATTAACATCGCCCAACAAACATTGTTTATAAAAATGTTGATTAATCCGAAAAAGCAGAAAGGAATCGATAGCTGAATTAAAAGAGCTCCTTATCTTTCAAAAATGACAGACATTTTTCGTTCAAATGACCAGCCGGAAAGCCCGGACTTAAGCGAGCCGATCTTGATACTCAATAATGTTACGGTGAATGTATCAGGTCAAACAGTACTTCATGGTGTAAATATGACTATCAGGCCTGGTGAACATTGGGCGGTAATCGGCAACAGTGGTTCGGGTAAAACAACTTTATTGAAAACCCTGGCGGGACACCATTTTATAAACGGTGGTAATGTTTCTTCACCATCTGCTAATATGGAGAATACTCAAAATGATGAAGACAAAGGACAAAAACTATGGCACCAATTTGCAGCATGGGTCGACATCAAACCTCAGTTCAGGACGGGTGATGGTGTGAGTCAAATTTATTATCAGCAGAGATTTAATTCGGGCGATGAAGCAGCAGTGCTTAACGCTGGCGAATACCTGCTACAATTCAAAATGAAGAACGAAACAAGTGAGGAAGAATTTACACAAATTGTGAAAATGCTTTCTTTTGAACCACAACTGGAAAAATCTTTAATTCAATTGTCTTCAGGTGAAACCAGACGTTTACTGATAGCCGCAGCTTTACTAAAAAAGCCCAGGCTTCTATTAATGGATATGCCGACCACCGGGCTTGACACTGAAGGCAAAATTATGTTTGAAAAACTGCTTACCGATCTGAGCGCAAAAGGTTGTTCAGTAGTGATGACCACCCTTGCTTATAATGTTCCAAAAACTGTTCATAAGGTAGCTATACTGCAGGAAGGAAAAATTATTAATCAGGTATCAAGATTTTCGTACAATGCAGCAGAAGCCATGCCCGATGACCATTTTGTTATTGATTCAAATAAGCTGAATGAATTATTTCCACAAAGTAAAACACATCATTTCACAACATTAATCAGGCTAAAAAATGTATCTGTGAAATATGGCGCATCAACAATCATTGATCAACTCAACTGGGAAGTTAAACCAGGAGAAAAATGGGCAGTAGTTGGAGCGAACGGCGCAGGCAAGTCGACATTGCTAAGCCTTATCAATGCTGATCATCCGCAGGCTTATGCCAATGAAATCTATTTGTTTGACCGGAGAAGAGGTACAGGTGAAAGTATCTGGGACATTAAGAAAAACACTGGCTTTGTATCAGCTGAATTGTTTCAATATTTTCCGGTCGAACAAAATTGCCTTCAAATAATTGAATCAGGTTTTTACGACACAATGGGTCTGTTTAGAATAAGTGATCCAAATAAAGAAAAACTTTGCCACGACTGGATGAAGCTTTTTGATATTGGCAATTATGCTAAGAAACTATTTAACCAACTTCCGACCGGCGCGCAACGGTTGGTTTTATTGATAAGGGCATTGGTAAAAAATCCTGCATTACTTATTTTAGATGAGCCTGCGCAAGGGCTCAATGACTACCAACAACAACATTTTAAAACCATTATCTCCCAAATGTGTAATAACCACGGGCTAAGTATGCTGTACGTTACACACCAATACCACGAACTCCCGGATTGTATTGAAAAAGTACTGCAATTATCAAAGGGCAACCCCGCAGTACAAATGATGAGAAGCCAGTTGGTCTGATACCCGGCAGGAATTTAGTATATATGATTAAGACTAACTGTTACAACTAATTGCTTTTCGCAATTGTTGCCATATAAAATAAAAAAGAAAAAATACGGTATGACAAACGGTACAATGATTCAGTATTTTCATTGGTATACTCCCGGAGAAGGAACATTATGGAATGAAATAAAGGAGAAAGCTGAATACCTTGCTTCGTTAGGCATAACATCAGCCTGGTTGCCCCCTCCTTACAAATCAGCCAATGGTGGATTAAGCACCGGGTATGATGTCTATGATCTCTATGATCTGGGTGAATTTGATCAGAAAGGAACTATTGCCACCAAGTATGGCACCAAAAAACAACTGATTGCAGCTTCCGATGCTCTTCATCAGCACGGCATTGGCGTAATTGGTGATATCGTTTTAAACCATAAAGGCGGAGGGGATGAAACAGAAGTTATTACAGCTATGAAAATGGATCCTGAAAATCGCCTGCATCCAATTTCTGAACCATACGATATCGAAGCCTACACTAAATTTAATTTTCCGGGCAGAGGTGGAAAATACTCCAAATTTATTTGGGATCATTTATGCTTCAGTGGAGTTGATTATGATCACCGCAGCGGGGAAACTGCCATCTTCAATATTCAACAGTTATGGGGAAATGATTGGGAGGAAATGATTGATGATGAAAAAGGAAACTATGATTACCTGATGTACAACGATGTTGAATTCAGAAATCCGCATGTAAGAGAAGAACTGGCAAAGTGGGGCAAATGGCTGGTAGATACCATAAACCTCGACGGTGTAAGGCTGGATGCAGTCAAACATATCTCACCGAGGTTTTATAATGAATGGCTTTATCGTATAAGGAAAGAAACAGGTAAAGAAATATTTGCAGTCGGCGAATACTGGGCGCCCGGTGATCTGGAACTGTTGCTCAGGTATCTTGATGCTACTGAAAATAAGATGAGTCTTTTCGATTCTTCATTGCATCATAGTTTACACCGCGCTTCCAAAGCTGGTAAAGAATATGACATCAGTACAATCCTCAACGATTCTTTGGTTGCAGTAAGGCCCGACAAAGCTGTAACACTTGTTGATAATCACGATACACAACCTCTTCAATCACTCGAAGCCCCTGTTGAGCCCTGGTTTAAACCCATTGCCTATGCGCTCATACTATTGAGAGAACAAGGTTATCCCTGTGTTTTTTATCCGGATCTTTTTGGCGTGAGTTATAAGGATTTCGGCAGCGATGGAAAAGAGTATGAAATTTTTCTTGATCGCGTGGAAGGTATTGAAGAGATGTTGAACATCAGGAAAGACAATGCATACGGTATTCAGCGCGACTATTTTGATCATCCCAATTGTATAGGTTGGACCCGTGAAGGCGATAATGATCATAAAGGATGTGCCGTTATTCTTTCTAACGGGGATGAAGGATTTAAGTCAATGGAAATCGGAAAGCAATATGCCAACTGCATTTTTTATGATGCGTTAGGTAAAAGAAAGGAAGAAGTAAAAGTTGATAAAAATGGATGGGGCACTTTTCTCAGTGCACCCGGGTCTGTATCGGTTTGGCTGGTAAAAAAATAATCAGAAAAATATAACGGCATTCAGCCGGAGGCAGAAAGGAGTGCCAGGGGTAAAATGTATTTCTGTTACAGGAGCAGGTTCATTACTGAGCCTGCTTTCTGTATCAAACTGTGTTTCCTTCCATTTGCTATTCAACAGATTCTGTATGGTAAAACCAACTTCCCACTTTGGCGTAATGTAATTCAGGGCTGCATCTGCTATGCAATATCCTTTCGCAACAGTTGAAAAATCTTCATTGGCGGAGCGCCTGTGCATATACCTGTATCGAAGACTTCCATTTAAACCTTTTGCCTTGCGGTAAGACAAACCACCGCTGCTGGTGAAAAGTGGTGCAAGTGGAATGTATTTTTCATTTTCTGCAACACCCAATGTTTTGGGTTTGGCAATATTGACATCGGCATCTGCGAAGAGTGATTTCATTAATTCGTACCGTGCAGAAATATCAAGGCCATATCGTTGGGTACGTCCGCCTGGTTCAACAATACCGGCGTCTCCCACATAAACAAATTCCTGTGCTAACCACAGATACCAGAATGCCGTTTGTACTATCCATTTCTCTCCAACTTTTGTTATTGCGCCAATATCAGTGCCCCAGGCCGGTGGCAAAACTTCCCGCCCATTCTGCAATACTGCTACCCTAGTATCATTGCTGTGAAATCCTTTTCCATTAAACCAATACAGTTCAATATTTTCAAACGGTCTGTATGCAAAGTTCAATTTTGGAGATAATATCGCTGAATTGGCGCGCCGGGTAATATTTGTCAGCCGATCATCATATTGATTCAAAAAATAATCAGCTCTCACTGCAGCTGTTATGTCGAAATTTCCGCCAATAGTTATTTTTTGAGAAGCGTATGCCCCTGCATTTAATTCATCTACATTTCCATTTTGAATTGGCCGGGTTGTAATTATTCTTTTGCTGGTACCGGATAATTCAAGGTTATCAATGTTATCATAACGGATTTGAATACCCGAATTAAATTCAGCCGGAATTTTTCCTACAAAATACTTTTGAGTAAAAGATGAATTCATGCCCGATAACAGACGATTTTCTTTCTGCCTGATCTGGTCACCATTTACTGGGTCATCTTTAAAAAAAGTAAAGTTCGAGTAGAGTTCAAAATTATAGCGGCTCAGATAAACCTGGCTTTTCAAAAAACTGCCATTGGAGAAATGATGGGCCCATTCCACATTTGCATTAAAACGGGATGTTTCGCCCCCTTCAGTATCGTCGATCGCGCCGTAGTATCCAATGGTACCATCAGCAATTTTTCTTTCGGGGATTTGACCTGATGCATTCCATCGGCTTGAAAATGCAGTAATAGATGCAGATATCAGATTTTTCTTATCGAACTGCCCATGATATTTCAATAAACCATTCAATCGGTTAAAGTGCTGCGGGCTTTCAAAATATCCTTTGGTATACATGGCCTCTCCGCCTATATAAAGACTTTGTGGGTTCCGGCGTTCTTTTGTTTTCAAGAGATTGATTCCTGTTACCAGCCGACCGGTATTAAATTGTCCGGCTTCTACCTTCACAAAGTTTCTCCGTAAAAAGTTTTTGGTCTGAAAATCAACATATCCGGCTGTGGTAAAATTTCCCTTGTCTGCAAAATATGGCCCTTTGTTAAACTGTACTTTTTCGATTAATTCCGGTACAACAAAATGAAGATCCGCATATCCCTGACCGTGAGCATGACTGACCATATTTACCGGCATACCATCAACATTGAGTTGTACATCGGTTCCATGATCAATATCAAAACCCCGCAAAAATATCTGTTCAGCTTTACCACCACCGGCATGCTGCCCTATAAACAAACCGGGAACAATTCTTAGTACTTCCTGTGCATTGTACACTGGCCTGATATGAATATCAAGTTCCGTAATGGTTTTAAACACTCCGCCTTTACTGCCTGCCCTCACTGTAATTTCCTTTAACCCTGAAATTGCCGGCTGTAAAAAAATTTTTGCATACCCATTTTCCACTTCCAGCGAGGAGAGATTTACAAAAAAAGATTTGAAACCAATTCTGGAAATCTTAAAACTATCTACATATGCCCATTTTTTGTCGAATGGAATAATTCCGTCTTCACCTGAAACGAAGAAGCTTGTACGGTCAGCTATCTGTAACAAGGCCTCTGCCACCGGAATATTTGTTCCCTCTTCAAATATCATCAATCCTTTGATTTGCTGCTGAGCGTTCACCGATGATGAAATCAGTGAAAAAGTGAAGGCAAAGATCCATCCGGCAATTTGAAATATATTAAACATTATAATTTATTTATAACAAGTAATAGCATTCCATAAAATAAAATTGGCGGTCAGGGAGGTATGCTTTTCTTCATTTTGTGGCCGAGAGAGCTTCTTCTACATGTCCAGTTTTGGAATAGATTTCCGCAGCCTGTTGCAACAGTTCCGGTTTCTTCGATTTCGTCCTTAAAGCAGTCCTGATATAGGGTAAAGCTTCATCATATTTTTGAAGTTTTGAATATACAGTCGCGACTGTTTCGTTTACTTCAATATTGCCGGGCCGTCTTTTTTGTTCAAGCAATGCATATTTTAATGCAGTATTAAAATCTCCGATACCCATACAGGCATGTGCCATTTCATGATCCTCATTTTGTCCTTCTGGCTTGGATGTTTGGCCATCGCCCGAGTATTTTTTCATTCGGGAAAAAATCTCTTTTCTCACCGCACCAGCTTTGGCATTTTCGCCTAACGCTTCATATGCGGCCGCAATACCTTCCATTGAAGCATGGTCAGAAATAATCGAATCGGCCTTTAAATAAAATCCTGCTGCCTTTTTATAATCCTTTAATTCCATTGCGATGCCTCCGAGTCCATTTAAAGCAGGAACAAAATTCTCCCGGTTCTGCAGGGCCATTTCATATTGCATCTCCGCCTCTTTCCATTTCCCGGCATTTTCTAACAATTGCCCTAGTTGAAACCGGCACCATTCGGTATTTTCATCACCCGGTGCACCGGCGTCTATTGCCATCTGCATTGCCTCAATGGCACCATCTACATCGCCATGGATTTCGCGTATGTATGCAATTCTGGCATACGACCTGATATCGGGACGTAAAGAAATCATTTGTTCTGCGGCAATGATGGCTTCTTCATATTTTCCAAGTTCCACCTGCGCATCGGTTATCAATCCATATACATATGCGTTGTACGGATAAAGTGTTTTCACTTTTTCTGCCACTGCCAATGCTGCCTCAAATTGATGCTCCGACAATAATATCGTTGACTGGAAAGTAAGTGCTTCAAAATGGTCCGGATGTTTTGCTAAAATCTTATTGATGCCATCCATCGCTGCTGCATTATAAAAATCAAAATCTCCTGTTACCCGGCCTTCATTAATATATAATGATACCAATGCTATCTGGCTTTTAATATCATCAGGTTTAATTTTAAGATTATTAGTAAGCACCTCATATCTTTTTTTCGTCGTCGCCCACTCAACGGGGTAAGCTAAGGCAGGTTTCCTCTCCTTTAATTCAAATACATCAGATGTTTTCCTGGACTTCGGGTCTGGTGAACAATTCAATAATGCAATGCATAGAAAGAATAATGCAATTGTATATATCGACATGAAAAACTTTTTCATAAATAGAATATTTAAAGCAAATCGTAATAAAGGGGGGACGTGCTACTATTAACGCCCCCCTCAATTTTATTTTTTAACCAGTTGAACAGATTGTTTTGCGGCACCATTTTTTGTAGCTACAATAATGTAATTACCTGCTGGTAATGTGCGGGTATCAACATCGATTGTATATATCCCTGCGTCATGTTTTTTATCCAAAACATTTTTCACCAGTTTACCCTGTGCATCAAATAAAGCAATCTTCACCATTGAAGTTTGATTAACACTGTATTTGATCGTGCTGGTGGATTCACTCGGATTTGGATAAGCACTCATATTTACTTCAGGAGAAGCAAAGCCAAGCGCAGCGTTGGCACGACGTTCCATTGGTATGGTACTTTTTTTATCAATCGTTTTTCCCGCCTTGCGCTGATCCTCACTGTCGCAATCACAATTATGTGTACCTGGCCAAGGAGTTGCCACGTAAGGGAAAGCCCACTTAAAGGACGCATCATTTTTTGTAATGCCTGCATCGTAAGTCAATACATCAAGTAAGTCCTGTGTAACCGGATTGTCAGTAAAATCGTCATACCAGAAACCGATAGCAGCAAGTACAATACCACTAACCGCCTGCAATTCGATTCTTACCACATCATCTTCCAGTCGGCGTCCATTTGGAAAACCATCCATATTAGGAATGTTTTCCAGTTTTTGTGATCCATTATAAGCTGGATCAGTTAATCCAAGCACTGCAGCCTGAATCAAACCGAGACTGCTGAACTTCGGATCATTACGTGGTGTGGGAGGCACTGCCATATTCAACCGTAACATGTCGCCCCCATTAGGCAGAAAATTGTTGATAAACGGTTTGCCATTTTTTAATGGATGTTCTTTACCTACAGCCAGCTGATAGGGAGCAAGGTTGGGTACACCGGTATTAAAAATTGGCCACAAGTCGACCGACCTTGGCGAACCAGGCGCAGGCAACAGTAATGGTCCAAACAATTTGGGATCGAGTGCCGTACCTTTTAGCTCAGGTCTGTCTTTAAATGGAAACACCCCATCGCCGCCATTTCCAAAGTTGACCGCACCCAATGAATTTTTTTGAATCCGCAATGGAGTGAAGGCAGGTACTGCTGTACCAAACAGAGCATCATCCATATACAGTGCCAGCTCAGGATTGTAAAAATAATTTCCAAATTCTTTGATTTTACTTAAATCCTGGTAGGGTGTAAGTGTGTTCCAGTAATCTTTCATTCCTACAGGAACAATTACTTCATTGGTAAGTGGCATTCCAAGACGACTTACCTGCACCCAGGGACCCTGATGCGATTCTGTACCATTTTTTTCATTTAAAACCCTGATTTTTCTGCGGCTGGCCGATGCCCATATACCAACAACATATTCAGGATCTAAAATATCTTTAGCCCTGTATACAGGTTTATTGTCTTTTTGTAAAGTTGCAATATCCACCTGTAATGCAATCGTTGATACATTCAAACAAGCCAATCCATCTATGGATTTTGAGCCGGTTGTTCTTGGCGCGTCGCCAAGATCAAAAATGCCGCCGAGATCTACAAAAAATGGATCATCCGAAGTACCGCAAAAAACCTTTTCGCCTGAAGATGCATTTGCAATAGACTTTGTAATCAATGATTCATAGTCCGATGCACCCAAACCAACCGGGCTGCTGATAGATCGTGGGCCAATGTTTGGAGGAGGCACCGTACCCTCATTTAAAATAGTTGAAAATGACTTTGCCCCATCTGTACTCTTCTCAAGTTTATACGTTGTCTTGAGGTTTTGTTTACCCAACCGGATATTAAAGAAAGTTGTTGGATCTTCATTCTTCTTGGAAAATGTAAAGCGATATGTTACGTCATCGCCTGGTGTTGTTACATCATTGTCAACGTGAATTTCATACCGGATGTTTTCACCAAAGGAATAATAGTTAGGTCCCCCCTGCGGCAGTTGTCCCGGGATGTAGCTGGCAATGATTGTAATTTTGTTTGGATCATCCGGACTACGAAAAGCATACAGATCAGTATTATCCGCAAGCGGATCATTGGCAATCAATGGCGCTTCCCTGTGGCTGGATGCGAATGCACCGTACGGAAAAACATTAATTGCCATGGCAATAAGCATGACAGAAGCATAAATTTTCCTTTTCATAAAAATTGTTTATAAATGAATAATAGTAGCCATGAAAATTGCGCTTTTTGCCGTGATCAGAGTAAGGGGTTTTCGGAGGGTAAGTTTCAACAAACTAAGTAACAGCCTAACAGAAATAATACTGAGCATTTACGAAGAGAAAGCTCCTGCGGATTTAACAATTTAAAATAAAAAAGGGGAACCCGGCATTTTTACAGCGAAAATTCGGCCAGGTAGTATATTATTAAATTAATTCAGTCATCTAAGCGCAGGACCAAAAACACAAATGGGATCTGTAAGGAAAAAAGTTTCTAAATTAAAGCCTGCTAAAATTTTAAAAGTCAGCAGGTTAAATAATAATGCCTTCAATAAAAGCATAACAAATCATGTGGCAGATATGCATATGGGCATCTTCCACCCTGCCATAATGCGAGGATGCTACGGAGATATGAAAATCAGCGAGGCTTTTAAGTTGGTTATTATTTTTCCCAGTCAATGCAATTGTATATACGCTGTTTTCCTTCGCCCATTCCACCGCTTTTACTATATTGAGAGAACTTCCGCTTACACTCATCACAAATACAATATCACCTGGTTTTGCAAAATTCATCAACTGCCGAACAAAAACATCTTCGAATGCGTAATCATTTCCCAATGCTGTTATCCACGAGATACTCTCATTAAGACACAACCCTTTAAATCGTGTAGGCAGTTTATCTGAAGCTGCTTTACTCAGATCTGTTATAAAATGAGAGGCATTCATTGCACTCCCACCGTTTCCAAAAGCAAAAATCTGTTTTTCCTCCTGCAATGCATTTCGAAAAATAAAAAGTAGTGTGTCAATTTCATTTTGCGGCAAACTTCTGATCAGTTCTTCATGTGCACGGAGGTAGTCGTTGATAAAAGCCTGCGTTTTCATATTAAATTAATTTTCCTGACTTTTTTTGTTCTGTCTGATATAAAACCAACAATCCGAGTAATACAACAACTTCACCAGTTTGAGCCAATTCAATTTCTGGTCCAGGTTGAAGTACTGAAGCAAGTAAGGCGGGTAATTGTTGCTTGATTGCTGACAGTAAGGGTTTGCCGATTAAAGATACACCACCGCCAATTATAATAACCTGAGGATTAAACAGATGTACCGCATGTGATAGTCCCCAGCATAAATTGGCGATGTACCGATTGAAAATTTCCAAAGCCATTAAATCATTTTGTTCAATGGCGGTATAAAGGAATTTCGCCTCGTGAGCCGATAAATGTTGTGTCAGTTCAACCAATGGAGTTTTTGCAGCTGATTGCATTACAGCGTTCCTGATTATCTTGTCTAATGCCCACCCTGAACATAGTGATTCCAGGGTTGCCCCTTTTGCATCGAGATTAAGTTGACCAATTTCCACTTCTCCAGGTAAATTACCTTTGTAGAGTTTACCATTATTAATAAAGCCTCCTCCCACTCCACTTCCTAATGTTACATACAAAACGGTTTTATATTTTTTACCCGCCCCAAAATGAGCTTCAGCCAAAGCAGCAATATTAGCATCATTCTCGATAAATACCGGAAACGAAAATCTATTACTGAACCATTCACTGAGTTTGAAACCCCTCCATCCACCGATCTGGTGGGAAGTTGCTACTTCCCCGGTTGCTGCATTCACGGGACCACCAAACCCGACAACTATTGCCGCTATTTCATTACCCTCATCAATTATTTGTTGAACAGTGGTATTGATGATATTTAAAATTCCCTGTGCCCCAAATTCCATGTCCACCGCAAACCTTAACACATGCATCAATTCCTGCAGATTCGTATCGGCTATTGCAATTTGTAATTTTGTTCCGCCTATTTCAATGGCAATTATCATCTGAAAGGAAAGATAAATAAAATGAAGGGAAGAGTTTGCAGGGAAATGCGCCAGGCAGTGAGCAGTGGGCAGTGGGCAGTGAGCAGTTAGCAGTGAGCAGTGAGCAGTACAAACAGCCGGTTCAAAAGAAAAGGAACTTGTTACTCAAACGGCTGAATTTTTTCTGAATTATCTAATAATCCCTTAATCCAATAAATCCAAATTCTGACATTTTGTAACAGGCAGTGAGCAGTGAGTAGTGAGCAGTGAGCAGTACAAACAGCCGGTTCATAAGAAAAGAAAGTTGTTATTTAAACAGCCGAATGTTTTTCTGAATTATCCAATAATCCCTTAATCCAATAAATCCAAATTCTGACATTTTGTAACTGGCAGTGAGCAGTGAGCAGTGAGCAGTACAAACAGCCGGTTCATAAGAAAAAAAAGTTGTTACTTAAACGGCCAAATCTTTTTCCGAATTATCCAACAATCCTTTAATCTAATAAATCCAAATTCTGACATTTTGTAACAGGCAGTGAGTAGTGAGCAGTGAGCTGGAAACAGCCATACCGTAAATTCTCTTTCTGGGGGTTATTTCACGCATTGACTTATTCACGCATTCACTTACCGAAACCGGCTGTTTATTCACGATTCACGTTTCACGTTTCACGATTCACGTTTCACGATTCACGTTTCACGATTCACGTTTCACGATTCACGCAGGAAGCGGCTGTTCACTTCGCACTTCGCACTTCGTACTTCTCACTTCCCATTTAATTGTCTACTTTTGAAAAAAAAGAAATGGGAATTGCCGATAAACTGTTTAATCTGAAAAATGAAAAAGCATCAGCCAATTTAAAAGCAGGTGAAGATTTTCTTGCATCAAATAAATCCAAAGAAGGTATAGTTGAATTACCGAGTGGACTTCAATATGAAATCATCACACAAGGTGAAGGCGAAAAACCTACCGCAGCTAATAAAGTTACCTGTCATTATCACGGAACTTTAATTAATGGAGAGGTATTCGATAGTTCAGTTCAACGTGGTCAGCCCGCTACTTTTCCTTTATCAATGGTCATTAAGGGTTGGACCGAAGGTTTACAGTTAATGCCGGTAGGAAGTAAATGGAGGTTTTTCATTCCACCAAATTTAGGATATGGTGACAGGCATGTATCAGCTAAAATTGCCCCCAACAGCACTTTAATTTTTGAGGTTGAACTGTTAGGAATCGCCTGACCATTATAATAATACTTATTTAGGATAAACAACTTGTTACGCCGACTGCTTATTGTTGAAACAATATGGCAGTCGGTGTATTGATTTACCGGGCTTGTTTAAATATTTTATGTTTCGTTATATCTGAAATACTAAAACTGCAGGCCATTGGCCACCATGGTTGCGAGAAACGGTACAACAGCCAGCAATAGCAGTTGCAGCACCACCAATTTGCGGATATGCGTTGGTATTGGAACAAGGGAAGTCTGATCCCCTTTGCTGGCCCGGATAAAATAAACTGTTGGCACGATTGAAATCAATCCCACCAATACTACAATTCCTACCTTGACATGCAAAACAGGATTGTTGTAAAATAAAGCGCCTTTACCCACCCCGAACCACAATGTTAGCCCGGCTGCTACAGCAGCAATTGCCGATATTCCATAAACGGCATCGACCTTGCTCAATCTTTTCAGTTCGCTGCGTATCAATTCATTTTTTAGCAACACCATTTCCACCACCAGACAGCAAATCATGGTGATAACCGATACCAGATGCAAATATTTACAAATAATAAAGCTGTTCATATTTTGAAATTAACAAGTGAAAAATTAGTGCAAAGTTGTATGCGGAGCAACGTTTAATTAAAATATGTCATAAATACAGGTGAATAAGTGAATAAGTCAATGGGGGAATTCGAAAGAGAATCTTAAGGAACGGATCCGATCAATTCAATTGGAATGTTTACCCTTACATTAGGCTGACAAGAAAGCTCCATAGAAAAACACAATGTATTTTCAATCCGCAACGGAAATACAAAAATAAATAGCCGTCATCTGTAATTTAATTTATAGGAATATCCATTTAGACCGCAGAGCGAATACTGTGAACTTTTCACGGTTTTTAATTTTTCCCGTTTCTTTCCATTCTTTCCTCTCGCCTGAGGCGAGACGGCTATGTATTATGAGATTCAAGATCGCTGCTATTCAAAAGCAGTAGACGGGAAGCCGGAAAAAGCGGGAATAAAGAAACGGTAAGAATACATTTAAACATTTAAGTGAACTTTTCAATGTTTTTAATCTTTCCCGTTCCTTTCCGTTCTTTCCGGCTATGTATTATGAGATTCAAGATCGCTGCTATTCAAAAGTAGTAGCCGCAGAAAGCGGGAATGAAGAATCGGTAAAAATACATTTAGATTTCAAGACCATCCAGCTGATGCGGCTAAAATGGATAATTCTATTAATTTAATGTAATTGCTAGTTGTTATCCTACTTACTTACTCTAAGTAAAGATTGATGTATTTTAAGTAAACGCAAACCTCAAGTTGAATATCCTGGGTTTAAATCAAATGAATAAAAATTGCTTTTTGAATAAACCAGACACTCTCATACTTATTGCAGAAGCACTGTAATACAATACGAATAAAACTTTCCTGAAAAAAAATTATTTACTTTAAAATCAGCATGTATGTTTTCACATTTAAATTTTCGCATTAACTTTAGAAACGCCATATAAAACCGATTGCAAATGAGTGCTGCTCTTCCCGATGTCATTGATATTAAAAAATGGATCGATGAAAATAAAAACATTGAAACCATTACTGAAGAATTGTCTGCTTTGGGTTTGGATGATGAAGCAATAGCTTTTCATCTCAGTGAATTCAGAAAACTCAAAAACGGAAACCGCCAATTTATAGGATTTTTATGCCTCGGAGTTGGCGCCACCTTAGGATTTATTAGTTGTGTATTAAGTATCATCAACCCCGTGCCTGAGTTGTACAATTTTATTTTATACGGACTTACTTCTTTGGCTGTGGTAATTATTATTGCCGGACTATATTTTGTATTTCAATAATATCGATATCCCCATTCATCAATTATATCTATCCTGCTCTGTCCTGTAATTACAGTTGAATTTTGCCTTCCTGGAAAAAAATCTGCTGTTCTTCAGACTTTATCGACTCTATTATTTGAGTAATAAAGAAAAAATCATAATTGTTTATAAAACAGGTAAAAACTTTGTCAATCAGAAGGGGTTCATCACTGGTTAATTCTGTATATTGACCTTTATCTAATCAACTACTGCTGATAAAAAAATCATATGAAGTTTAAACTCGCTAATGTTCTCGGTTTCACGGTTCTCTCTCTGCTCATTTTCTCTTGTAACAGCAATGATTCAGGTGCAATAAGCATTAAAAAAGATGCACATATTGTATTGATTGGAAACAATCTTTGTTCCCGGATGATAAATTATGATCATTTTGAAACCGAAATGCAGCTGCGTTATCCCGATAGCCTGCTGTTTATCCGCAATATGTGCGACGGTGGAAATACACCGGGATTCAGACCGCACTCCGGAAGAAATCAACCATGGGCATTTCCCGGCGCTGAAAAATTCCAAACTGAACTTGCACAAAACTCCGGAAGCGAAGGGCATCTGGAATCAGAAGATCAATGGCTCACGCGATTGAAAGCTGATGTTATTATCGCCTGTTTTGGATATAACGAATCGTTCCAGGGAAAAGACGGACTCGAAAACTTCAAGGCAGAGTTAGACGCTTTTATCAAGCATACCCTCAGTCAAAAATACAATGGGAAAGCCGCTCCTGAATTGGTCATTGTATCGCCAATTGCTTTCGAAGACCTTTCCTCAAAATTCGACTATCCCAACGGTAAGTCAGAAAATGAAAATCTGGAATTATACACATCTGGAATGAAAGAAGTGGCAGAAAAAAACAAAGTACATTTTCTCGATGCCTACCATCCCTCTGCATCATGGTATAACGAATCAGAACCGTTTCTGACCATCGATGGCTCGCAACTAAACGATGCCGGCTACTCGAAGTTTGCTGACTTACTGGCTAACAGCGTTTTCGGGGTAAAAGATGTTGAAGTTGAGGCAAACCGTACACTTGTTCAGGAAGCGGTGAAAGAAAAAAACTGGATGTGGCATAACGACTTTAAAGTGCCAAATGGCGTACACGTATTTGGCCGCCGCTATAATCCATTCGGACCGGAAAACTATCCTGCAGAAATCAAGAAAGTACGCGAAATGATTGACAACAGAGACAAGGCTATCTGGAAAGCCGTTAAAGGTGAAAAGTTTGATCTTGAACAGGGAGATGCTTCCACCACTCCTTTACCGGAAGTCAAAACCAATTTCAATCCCAAGCAAAACGGCAGCCTTACATATTTGTATGGCGAAGATGCATTACAAAAATTAAAAGTTCCGGAAGGTTATAAAATAGAATTGTTTGCTTCCGAAAAAGAGTTTCCGGATCTCGCCAATCCTGTACAAATGAGTTTTGATAACAAAGGCAGATTATGGATTTCAACAATGCCGAGCTATCCGCACTATAAACCAGGTGATAAAAAACCTAATGATAAAATTATAATTCTGGAGGATACGAATAATGATGGCAAAGCAGACAAACAAACAGTATTTGCAGAGAATCTGCACCTGCCGCTTGGGTTCGAAATTGCTGCTGAAGGTGTATATGTTTCGCAGGGAACAAACATGTATATCCTGATTGATAGTAACGGAGATGATATTGCTGACAAGAAGGAGATTCTTTTCAGCGGATTTGATGATCACGATACTCATCATGCACATCATGCATATACCACAGATCCCTCCGGAGCAATTTATATGGGAGAAGGCGTTTTCCTGCATACAAATGTGGAAACACCGTATGGTCCTGTAAGAGCCACCAATGGCGGCTTCTATCGTTTTAATCCGCAGCGCAGGCATCTCGAAAGAACGGCACAGTTATCTATTCCAAATCCGTGGGGAATTGCGTTTGACGAGTGGGGACAAAATATTTTTGCTGAAACTTCCGGCCCTGATGTTCGATGGATGATGCCTGGATCAGTAAAGTCACGTTACGGCGTGGCAACTGACAAATCATTTAATCTTATCGAAGAAGATCACAGGGTAAGGCCAACATCAGGATTGGAATTTATTTACAGCAGGCATTTTCCAGATGAAGTGCAAGGTGACCTCACCATAAACAACACAATTGGTTTTTTGGGTACTAAACAACATTTAGTGAGGGACAGCGGAACGGGCTATGTATCGCGCCATCGCCAGGACTTGGTGGTATCTTCAGACCTCAATTTCCGTCCCGTGGATATGGAAATTGCACCAGACGGTTCATTATATATAGTCGACTGGCATAATATATTGATCGGGCATATGCAGCATAATGCGCGCGATCCGCTTCGTGATCATGTGCATGGAAGGATTTACCGCGTTACTTATCCATCAAGGCCACTGGTACAACCCGCAAAAATTGACGGGGCATCACTGGAAGAATTATTTAACAACCTGAAACTACCGGAGTACCGCACACGCTATCGTACACGTCGTGAGCTACGTGGTCGCAATGCAGACGAAGTAGTGGCCTTTGGCAAAAAATGGGCGGCAGGATTAGACAAAAACGATCCACGCTACGAGCATCATGTTTTAGAAGCACTATGGGTAAGCTGGGGCATGAATAAAGTGGATCAGGATCTGCTCCGCCAGATGCTGGCAGCAAAAGACTACCGGGCAAGAACAGCCGCAGTTAGAGTGTTGCGGTATACGGGCCACCAGGTGAAAGACCAGGCGGAATTATTAATGCAGGCGGCTAAGGATGAAAACAGTCGTGTAAGACTGGAAACAATGGTGGCCGCTTCATGGCTGGAAAAAACCGTTGGATTACCTATTGTGGAAGAAGCGGGTAAAAAACCACTTGACGAATGGATGGTACCGCCATACGAAACTGCAGTTGCACATCTTAATGGCATTTCTGTCAACGAGAAAAAAGATAAAGAACTGGTTACAGATCTTACGGGCAAGGATCGTGAATTATTTGCAAAAGGGAAAGTAATTTATGCAAAAGAAGGATACTGCGCTACCTGTCACCAGGCAGACGGTGCAGGATTATCTGCATCATTATTCCCTCCATTGACCGGCACGCAGTGGGTTTTGGGCAATGAAGACAGACTGATCAAATTAGTTTTAAAAGGTCTACAAGGGCCGATTGAAATTCAGGGAAAAAAATATCCGGGCCAGGTACCGATGACACCATTTGAAGGATTACTCAATGATGAAGAGGTGGCATCTGTTCTTACGTACGTTAGAAATTCATTCGGTAACAAAGCGTCTGTGATCACACCTGAAAAGGTAAAATCTGTTAGAGCCGCAGTGAAAACTAAAAAGGGATTTTATACGCCGGATGAATTGATGAAAGAACATCCGTTGGAAAAATAAAGTATTTATTCGCTTCCCGACATTTTATAAATAGCCATATTAAAAATTGAGATGTGTCAATAATATCGCATCTGCATACATCTCGCACATTAAATAAATAATGATGAAAAAGATTGCAACAAGACTTGTATACTTTATGATTGTGGTGGCCAGCCTTAACTTTTCGTGCAGTGCACAATCAAAGTCCGCCAAAAATAAAAAGCCATTAATTGTTTTTGTAACGGGTGATCATGAATATTCAAGTGAAACAACGATGCCGCTATTTGCAGCAGAGTTGGAAAAAAACTATGGAATGCGCTGCATAGTCTTAAAATCTTCTCCTGACCAAAATGCAGAAGAAAATATTCCCGGTCTGGAAGCATTAAAAGATGCAGATCTCGCGGTGTTCTTTCTGCGTTGGCGCCGGCTGCCTGCTGATCAGTTAAAATACATCGATGACTATCTTAAATCAGGCAAACCCTTGGTTGGTTTCCGTACTACAACACACGCATTTAATTATCCCAAAGGCCATGAATTGTATAACTGGAATGCTTTTGCGGAAAGGGCTTTCGGCGCCCCTCCCGGCTGGGGTGGTCCAACAAATCATACTCACTATGGACATACCAGCAGTACTGATGTTACTGTGTTCCCTGCAGCAGCAAAGAATCCCATCCTTACGGGCATTACCGCTCCTTTTCATGCCAGATCATGGCTGTATGATGTTGTCCCTGAATACCCCTCAAAAGGCGCCACGTGGTTGCTGATGGGCAAATCTGTTAATCCTGAACGTCAGCCTGCAGCAGACAATCCAGTGGCCTGGACGATTAAAAATGGTGAAGGAGCCAATGCATTTATCACAACACTTGGACATCCGGAAGATTTTTTAGAGGAACCGGCACAGCGGCTTGTTATCAATGCCATTCATTGGACGCTGGGAAAACCTGTTCCCAAAAAATGGGCGGGAAAAATTGATATAAATGTGCCTTACAGAGGAATGTGAAACAAGTGCGAAGTGGGAGGTGCGGAGTGGGAAGTGAACAGCCGTTGAGGAAGGAAAACAGATTGTGTAGGAAAATTTAGACTGACTGTGATTATTGAAATATAGCCTCGGATACTATAATTCCTGCGATGGTAACTAGGAATTCAATGAATAAAAAACATTAATCTGAACCCTGAAATGTTGTACGGATTTGAAGTTCATTTTAATGAAAATATATTGGGCTGTTAACCTAAAACTTACAACTCAACACTTACAACCCAAAACCTATAACTTAAATGTATTACGTAAAACGTCCTCGGTATGAATAAAATTGGATTTAACCTTTTAGTGTGGTCTGGTGGTTTGCCTGAAAGCTTTTGGCCGATTACCGAAAGATTAAAAAAGATCGGCTATGATGGAATTGAAGTTTTTATGGCGGAGCAGGACATTGATGCTTACAAGCGTTTGGGAAATCATTTGCAATCCATTGGACTGGAAGCAACATGTGTAACAGGGATGAGTACTGATGAAAATCCTGTAAGTACAAGTAAAGCAGTACGTGCAAAAGCAGTAGACCGGTTAAAACATGCAATAGATTGTGCACAGGGAATTGGCTCGAAAATAATTTGTGGCCCTTTCCATTCAGCATTTGCCGATTTCACCACCCGCCGACCGCCAGAGGAACAGGAATATGCCTGGAGTGCTGAAGTTTTACATGAAGCAGGCGAATATGCAAAACAGGCTGAAGTGGTGCTTACTATCGAAGCACTCAACCGTTTTGAATGTTACCTGCTCAACACAGTTAGTCAATCGCTGAGTCTGGTGAATAGGATCGGTCATCCAAATGTGAAGGCGATGTTTGATACACATCACGCAAATATTGAGGAGAAAAAAATAGGAGATGCAATTCGAACAATCGCTCCGGTATTGGCGCATGTTCATATTTCAGAAAATGACAGAGGCACTCCCGGTATGGGACATATTCAATGGGATGAAGTATTCATTGCATTATCAGAAATAAAATTCAAAGGCTGGTTAACGATCGAGGCATTCACCCGCAATGACCCTGATTTTGCAAACGCTATCAATGTTTGGCGCGAATATTCACTGCCCTGGGAAATGGCCGAAAAAGGATATGTGCTTATAAAAGAAATGGTCAGTAAATATGCAGTTGAGAAAGGATTGTAATTACGGTGACGAAGCCTGGAACTTTTATCCATATCCTGAAATAATATCCCGAATCAAAATTCATTGGGGAAATGATCAATCACAAAACAAATTGATCATTTTGTTTTAACAGCCTTTACTTCCTGAAACATTCCTAATGTGAACGTTATGTTTTATCAATTTGACAAAAATGAAATTGCAGGTTATTCCACTATGTACAAAATTTCCAAAAATTTCCTGGTGGGTATCTTCTCTTCTTTTGAAGATCTCAACTCTTTCATAACACCTCCAATCAACATGTTTTTCGGCTGCAATTTTTCTTTGGCAGCAGCATGAGCCACGGGAAACGAATTTCCCGTGGACACTCCTCCACGTAGTTCGTAAACGTCATATTGTTCAGTAATAGGTACCAAAGAAAAAATCATCACTTTTCCCACCATAATCGGAACCATAATAAATCCAACCAATTCTGATTTGGAGTCAACAAGAGTTGGCGCTCCTTCCACTATAACATTTCGGGAAACCGCTATGGTGTGAAATGAATCTGAAATATCGGAACGATCCGTGGTATATTTGACGTAGGTCTTTTGCATATTTGCTGTCATTTTGGAAACAACCAAATCTTTTTCAACAGCACTTAAATGAGCTGCAGCAATATCAAAATATAAAACCAACTGCTGATTATCTACAAATACGCCGGCAAGTTTCCCCACTTCTGATGCGGAAATTTTTCCATCGTCTTCTTTTGCAAACAAATTGTAAAACCTTCCACCATTATCCAGAGCCTCAATCGCTTCATCAACATTTTTAAAAGGAATTATTTTCTTCATAATAAAAAAACAAAATTTAACAATGATTAATTTTTGACTTATGAAAAATCTTACTATTTGTCAAACCTAAATAAATTTTTCAACGCAATTACCTGCCGCAAAATAATTAAAATATCAACCTCCTTTATTTAGCTTTTAACCTTTCATTCCTATAATGCGTGAGTATGATGAACAAATTTTAACAATAGTTGGAAACCTATTATATTATTATTTTTAATTCAATATTATATCCTCATTTTTTGCGCTGCAATTCATTATCTCAAAGTCATTTGTTAAAGTCTTTCTTATAAATTATCCAAATATCAGTTTACAATTTCGTATGAACCAATAATCAATAAAACGTTAAAGCAAATTGGGTACTACTTGTGGTATTTATCATACAGAAATCAATCGTTTGTGTACAATCTGCACTGAAATTTAAGCTTGCTCCCCTGTACTTCCGCAGGTATCATATTGGTTGACTCTACCGCAATGAATTATAAACTAAAAATTCAAACAGTATGAAAAAAATAATCTTAGCCTTTATGACAGCAGGTCTTTTTATGGTAGGTTGCGACAAGGATGACAATGATGACATCATGGACAACTCAATGGTATTGAATACTACGGACCGTGACTTTGTAACGAAAGCTTACATGACAAACACAGCGGCGATTGAAGCGGGTCAACTGGCTATTGCCAGTGATAACGACAGTATCGCGGCGTATGGACAAATGATGGTTACAGACCATTCTGCAGCTAAAAATCAATTGCGTACACTGGCAGATAGTTTAACTATCACCGTGTCCGATTCACTTGATGCACAAAACCAGGCATTAAAAGCCCAGTTGCAGTCACTTACTGGCCGCCAGTTTGATTCAGTGTATATTAACAGTCAGGCAACACTTAGCCAGAATGTTATTGCATTGATCAACGAACACCAAACAAATGGTCAGCATGTTCGCGTTAAAAGTTATGCAAATGGATTGTTGCCAACAATTCAGGGTCATAAAACTATGGCCGATAGTCTTGCTGTAGGATTTCAATAATAGTTCTGTTAAAACGATCCTGATAAAAGAGGCTGTACACACGGCCTCTTTTTTTTTGCTTAGGTGTCAGACACCTGGAACTCTATTGCTGTCGAAATCGCTGCGAAGGTGTCTGACACCTAAAGCGAATTTTAGAAGTTCGGATTTTGCAGTGATCAATCCAAGGTTTTTTCACCGCTGTTTTGGTGAATTTTCTGTTTGATGTATGTGTAAAACATTGGGTGAAAGGCAAAATTTCCGGTTCTAAATAATTTTCTTTTGCTTCAACTGAAGAGAAGATATCTGTTTTGTAATGTTGGCAGATTAAATCTTTAAAATTTAACACGAGCCGTGGAAATATATTGATGAGATCTCTGAAGGATTATTCAGCAGATTTTCTCATAAAATGATCCACCACTTTAATGGCAGCAATAGTAAGTGTATGGTTGTATTTGTCTGACGCATCTATGGCTGCGACATATTTTTTCAGCTGCGATGGTATATTGCCAATCGTCTGTTCCACTCCGCATCTCAACGATGATCTGTTACAATAACGCCCACTCATGGAATGCCATCAATCTGTATGGACATTTGTTCAACTCATTTACTTTTTCACAACTACATTCTTTCCTTCTAATACAATTTTTTCGGGGTTAAAACTATTTGCCACTTCTAATTTCACCTGGTTTTCGTTGAATGTGCAAATGAAGGTTTCTGTATGCGGACTTTCAATATATCGCAATTTCAATTCCAGTGAATGCCCCGTCAACCAGCGATAACTTCCAACTACTTTGTTCGCAGGAAGTCCGATGAAATGATGTTTCGCTCTGCCAACTAGAGAAGGTCCTCTTTTTGTTGTTACGCCTGATTTCCAGGTACCATTGCCAAAATTAAAAGTATGCAGTGCCGAATCTGTTTTCAACTTCATTGTACAGTTACCAGTGGTGAATGAAAAACTCACACTTTGTACCTGATGGTTGTTTTTTTCAAATTTGAATACTTTTCCGGTCGAAAGTTTTACAAAAGTTGAATCAGTAAGTTTCTGCGGTGGAGTTAATCGAAGCGCTGAAAGTTTTTTCTTTAACTCAAGATAATCACCGGTACCTGCAGAAGAATCTATTCCCTTTTGTAAAGCAGGTAATAAATGCTTGTAAATAAGATTCAACTCATCCTGCATATTAGCAGTTTCAGAAGTGATGGCAATCACCGCATCATGGTCGGGAAATACAATGATATATTGGCCAAATGCCCCATCACCACGATAAGCGTTGTTTCTGCATCGCCACATCTGATAACAATAACCTTGTAACCAATCACTGGTAGCTTTTTGTTCAGGTGTGGCATCGGGGTTTTGCATAATCTTCATCGTTGTCGCTTCCTCTACCCAACTGGCCGGCAAAATCTGTTTACCCATCCAGTTTCCTTTCTGATTAAATAGTTGTCCAAACTTCGCAAGATCTTCAGTCCGTATCCGAAATCCCCAGCCACCGGTATTAATGGCACGGGGATCAGTTTCCCAATCAACATTTGTAATACCCAGGGGTGCGAATAATCTCGGCTTCAAATAATCAATAACTTTTTGCCCGGTAACTTTTTGCACAATTGCCGACAGCATATATGTGGCTAATGAATTATAGAGAAATTTCGTACCGGGTTGATATTTAATTGGCAATGCAAGAAAAGCTTTCGCCCAGTTTGTCTCCGACACTACTACCGGCCCAGTCGGGTCAGGTTCCTGACCGACGGTCATCGTCAGCAAATCCTTTACGGTAAGCAATTGCAGGTATTCACTTAAAGTATCCGGTACATCTTTAGGAAAGAATGAAATCACTTTATCATTTACCGTTAGTTTTTTTTCAGCGACAGCAAAACCTACTGCTGTCGCAGTAAAACTTTTACTCACAGAATACATGGTATGTTTGAGCGAGGAAGTATATGGATTCCACCATCCCTCAGCAATCACTTTGCCATGCTTCAACATCATGAAACTATGGAACTCATTTTTACTGCTGTTAACAGCATCAATAAAATCAGAGATATGTTTCGATGAAACTCCTTCCTTTTCAGGGGTACTTCTCAATAGCGGTGGTGGAGGTGGATTTTTCGGCTGACCAACAGACTGAATGACCAGGAAAAAATACAAAAACAAAAAGGGAAGCTTCTTATATGTCATGGTGATGGGATAAGATAAAATGATCTACAATTTAATGTTTTCCGGAGAAATTCTAAATGCAAAACTACAAAGTGCAATATCAGCCTGGCAGCTGCTCACGTAATAGCAACTTAATTCGCTTTTGACTTTACCCATTCACTGAAAATATCCTGCTGTAAAACATTACGTTCAGACAGCAAACTGATTTTAAAATCCGGTTCAGTTTTTGAACTTGTTTCAATAGTGAAACTGGACACTACTCCCTTATCAGATATGACTAAGTCTATTTTTTTGTGAGGTAAAATGTCCTTCAGGAGTGGCGTTAAAACTGTTTGTGCTGCCGGCGCCCCATTGACTGAGTGGATCAGCATATTTCTTCTTAAACCTGCCGTCCATGCCGGAGAACCATATTCCACCTGCACAATCACCGTACTGTCTGCTTGTTTACGGGACTGAATACCCAACCATGCACCGGGTAATTGCTTTGGCAAAGTATCTATATCAAGACCTGCATAAGCAAAATATTTTTTATAATTGATCGGGGCTACCGTTTCTGCATAACCGAATACCTCCTGTAATGAGCTGCCGGCTATTTCTTCTGCAACATTCTGGAATTCCTTTGACGTGAAACCACGTGTTTGTTTTAAATAAAATGAATCATAAAGTTTTTTCATAACATCATCCAATGATTTCCTGTTGCCCGTTTGATGACGGATGTCAAAATCAAGCAGTAGTCCCAGTACGGCTCCTTTATCGTATACCGATACTGTTTTGTTTACCTCATCGTCTGACCTGCCAAAAGGCCCATCGCTCCAGGTAGCATAACTTGCCTGTGTTGCAGATTGATATAATCTGCCGGGCTTATTTTCATACCCCAGCAATCGGCTACGATAACCATCCAGAAGTTCTTCCGTTGACATTAATCCCGCCCGGCGAACAAGCAAATGATCGTAATAAACTGTAATCCCTTCTGATAACCAAAGTAAATCAGTTCGGTTTTCATTCTGGTAATCAAACGGACCCAATTCAACAGGCCTGATGCGTTTTACATTGTAATGATGAAAATACTCATGCGCAAGGAATGTGTACATTCGTCTTTTACCTTCGGGCGTATTCAGGGATTGGCCTGAAAAGCCAAAAGTCGTTGAATTTAAATGTTCTATTCCGCCTTGTCCCGGGCCTATTGCAATGAATGTATAATCAGTATATGGAATGTCCTGAATAATGGCAACCGCTTCTTTTATGATTTTCTGAAGGTCGCCGGTAAAGGAATCGGGATCTTTTATATTAAGTCGGTAGCCAGTAAAGCGATGTGGAATTTTATCGATGTAAAATTCAGGAAGTGATTCCAGTGGTCCCATCAGAATCGGGCTGTCAAAAAGTAAATCAAAATTTTCAGCCGAAAAACGAATGCCGTTTCCGGCAACTTTCTTTAATCCAGTTGCTGCGGTCCACCCTTTAGGTATCTTTAAAATCACCTGCGCAGATAACTCTTTTTTGCCATCAGGATATATGAAAACACCGGGAGGAGAAAGATAAGCACGCCCGCTATCAACATAAGGAGTAGCTACAAAATTTCTTGTCGCCTTCACATTATAGCTAATATTTACAGTAGAAAATCCTTTTACGGGAATAATCCAGCCATGACGCGAATTTCGAATTGCAGTGTCGGGATTGCTCTTACCAATTTTATAAACCATATCAGTAACATTATCCGCAAAATTGAGCAATTGATAATAACCGGGTGTCCATGCAGGCATCTTTAATACCAAAGAATCCTGGGAAAGATTTCGTATTTCTACATTAACTAAAAAAGACTGCTTTGGAATGTCTGGAGAAATAGTGAAAGTGAAAGCAGGTTGTGCCAGCGAACCAAAACAAAAAAATAAAATCGAAGCAAAACTTATTATTTTCATGACTGCTGGATTTTGAATGGAAGCCAACAAAATATTGATAATACTGCAAGTGGAGAATTGTTTTTGTACACCGGGGGGAGTGAGCAGTAAGAAGTAAGCAGTGAGCAGTGAGCAGTGAGCAATTATTCATTCACTTGATTAATGACGCCATGAAATTATTTATTTGGAGGTACTTTTTCTGAAAAAAAGAAAATTCCCCCATGGTTTGAAAGAATGATTTAATGACAGATATTTATACATAAGCTATCCACTCAGGTTCTGAATTAAATTTTCTAATTTCACTCATATCTGTTTAAAAAAATAAATTAATGAGCAATTCGATTTCTCCGGTACGTATACTTGTTGTTGGATGTGGAAACATGGGTGCTTCTCACGCCACTGCCTACCATAATATTGATGGTTTTGAAATTGTCGGACTCGTATCGCGGGGACAATCAAAGCAGCTATTAAATGAAAAACTCGGCAATAAATATCCTCTTTTCGAAACCATGGATGAGGGGATGAAAGCTACTAAACCCGATGCTGTAGCAATTTCCACCTACCCTGACACACACGAAGAGTACGCGATAAAAGCATTTGAAGCCGGCTGTCATGTGTTTATTGAAAAACCGGTGGCCGATTCTTTATCTGCAGCAGAAAACGTAGTAGCGGCAGCAAAAAAAGCGAATAAGAAACTCGTTGTGGGCTACATTCTGAGACATCATCCTTCGTGGGAAAAATTTGTTGAGTTATCAGGAAAGCTGGGCAAACCTTTGGTGATGCGTATGAACCTCAATCAACAAAGCGATGGAAGTATGTGGACGCTTCACCGCAACCTGATGAAAAGTCTGAGCCCTATTGTGGACTGCGGTGTCCATTATATTGATGTCATGTGTCAGATGACGCGCTCAAAACCCACCCAGGTTTATGCGATTGGTGCACGGCTAACCGAAGAAATCCCAGCTGGTAATTATAATTATGGTCAGTTACAAATTCGCTTTGAAGATGGTTCGGTAGGTTGGTATGAAGCCGGCTGGGGGCCGATGATCAGCGAGACCGCTTTTTTTGTAAAGGATGTCATCGGACCAAAAGGCTCCGTGTCCATCGTAGCAAAAGAAGCAGGCGGTGCAGGCAAATCTTCTTCAATAGAGGCACATACCAAAACAGAATCTCTTCGATTTCATTTTGCAGACCTTGATGCAAATGAAAAATTTGCCAAAGCTGATGAATGGATCAATCTTGAGGACGAACCCGATCACCAGGAATTATGCAACCGGGAACAACGCTATTTTCTCAATGCTATCAGAAACGACATAGACCTTACCGAACATGGTGAAGATGCTGTCAACAGTTTACGTATTGCTTTCGCCTGCGACGAATCGGTAAAAACCGGGCGCGTGATTTCTCTGTGAGCAGGCAATAGGCAGAAGGTTCAAATTCGAAATTATTCACTGCGTTCTTTGTTCAAGTATTGTTAAACATATCGTCAACCTGTAATGGCTGTTTATAGCAGGGTAAATTATAAAACGTATAACCTGTATTGGCTGTCCGATTTAGTAGCGGCAAGGCATGCCTTGCCGCCACTAAATCGGCGTTCTTCGACACGCAGCTTTTATCAATGGGTCCGGATTACTGAATTATTCTGTACAACTTTTATAGCTGTTCTTCTTTTGACTATATCAGGTCGCAGTCCTGTGTATTTAAAACCAGATATAATTATAATGGAATATCAATTGAATCTGCCATATGTATCGACTGCGCGTATTAGTAGCGACAAGGCATACCTTGCCGCTACTAATACGGCGATCTTCAACACGCTGCTTTTTATCAAGGTGTACGGCTGACTGAGTTAATTCTGTACAACTGCTATAGCTGTTCCTCTGTTGCCTCTACTAAGTCGCGGCCCTGTGTATATAAATCCCAGATGTAATTTTAATCGAATATCAATTGAATCTGCCATATGTATTGGCTGTCCGATTTAGTAGCGGCAAGGCATGCCTTGCCGCTACTAAATCGGCGTTCTTCGACACGCAGCTTTTATCAATGGGTCCGTGTGTTCCTGTATTAACCTAAAACGTAAGACCTACAACATATAATTGCATCGGCTGTTCCGTACTGCCTATTACCGACTACTGTCTTCTTGCAGACAGAATACAAGACTTTGCAGATACATTCCCCAACCAGCTGAATGTTCTGGTTAGTTTCGAATGCATAAACACATTACATGAATTGCATCGAAACAGAACAACTGGATTACCAATTTTCACCAGGTCAACAGATACTCAAAAATATTAACCTGCAGGTACCTGAAGGTGCAATCTTTGGATTCCTGGGGCCAAATGGTGCAGGCAAAACGACTACATTGAGATTAATACTTGCATTACTCCGCAAACAAAAGGGAAGGATCAGCATATTCGGGAAACAACTTGATCATCACCGGACATCAATTTTAGCCAATATCGGTTCGCTGATCGAATCACCTTCAATCTATAGCCATCTTACTGCAAAAGAAAACCTTGAAATTTTAAGGAGAGTTTATCAATGCCCCAAAGAACGCATACCACATGTGTTGAAACAGGTTGGATTATCCAGCACAGGCGATAAAAAAGCTGGTAAATTTTCTTTGGGAATGAAACAACGACTAAGTATTGCAATCGCATTATTGCATCAACCCCGCTTACTCATTCTCGACGAACCAACAAATGGGCTGGATCCAAATGGTATAATTGAAATGCGCGAATTGTTGAAAAAACTTAATCGGGAAGAAGGAATGAGCATCCTGGTTTCAAGTCATCTCCTGTCTGAAATTGAAAAACTTGTTAATCATATTGGCATCATTCACAATGGCTCACTTCTCTTCCAGGGAACATTACATTCACTGCAGGAGAAACAACAGCAGTCAGTCTATACATATTTTGAAACAAATAACAATACCAATGCCGCCGCTTTAATAAACAATGCGGGAGTGGGAGCCACCATTGAAAAGGATCTTATCGCAGTGCCGCTGATTGCAAAAAGCAGACTTGCTGAACTAAATAAATCCCTGGTATCAAATGGAATAGATGTGTACCAAATGCATACAGCAAAAAACGATCTTGAATCAATCTTTATGGATATTATTAAAGACTGAGTGAACCATACAAACAATCCAAATTGTAAACAATGAAAATTTCTATCCCGCAAAAGCACAGTCATTAACGAGTGACCACAACGAAATTTTCTTAATAATTCTTACAACTAAAAATATCACTTAAAATGAATTTCCTTCATTGCTTCGCGGCCGAATGGCTTAAGAAAAAAGGGAGTCTTGCCTCCTGGTTAGTAATTATCGGAGGATTTTTTACGCCAGTAATTATAATAGTAGTGCGCCTGATATATCACAGCAAACTTAAAGCGTTAAACCTTGATCCAAAATTTTGGGAAAAACACTGGATCAATTCCTGGGAATCAATGGCCATTTTTTTACTACCTATGGGTATCATCCTGTCATCCAGTTTGATAGCACAGCTGGAATATAAAAACAACACCTGGAAACAATGGCATACAACACCTCAAAAATATTCCACTTTGTTTTTTGCCAAGCTCGCAGTCGTTATTGTTATGATGCTCCAATTCTTTTTTCTTTTTAATATCGGCATCTATTTGTCTGGCGTTTTACCCGGGCTTTTTTTCAATGACGTCCCCTACCCTCCGGAGCCAATTCCATTTTCACTATTCGCTCAGTATAATTTTTATTACTTCGTCACGTGCCTTCCAATGATCGCCATTCAGTATTTGGTGAGTTTGCGCTTTAAAAATTTTCTGGTCGCGGTAGGTGGCGGAATTGCGTTGTGGATTGCATCTGTAGGCGCGCTGTCATGGAAATTTGGCTACATCGTGCCTTATACTCATGGATCATTGTACTACCTTAAAACTGCGGGAAGGTATAAGCTGGACAACAATATCATCGGCTGGGCATTAGTATACTTTGCTGCAGCAACACTAATCAGTTATTTTCTGTATATATCAAAAAAAGAAAAAGGATAATACTGATTTACATTTTAAAACCGAAATTTGTATAGGGTGAGCAAATCATTAATCTGGCTATTACATATCTTATACTGGGCACTTTTCCTTTTGCTCCTGCTAGTCTTTTTTACACTCATTGCAATGGTACCGGGATTTGAAAAAATAGCATCCTCAAAATCAAGTGCATTTCTTTTCTGGATGAAATTGATGACTGGCTTTGCAATTATCCCGGCAGTGATTACATTTTATTGTTGCTATACTTTTCTTTTCGACAAATTACTCAGTCAAAAAAAATTTCTGCTATTCATTTTAAGCGGATTGGGTATATCATTGCTGGCAGCTCTGTGCGGCGCACTAGTGGAATCCTTACCGTTTTTATACGGTCGCCGGTATTTGTTTGGTGATGGATTCAATTCTGCCATCACAATATTAATTATAATGAGCATTGCAGCTTTTATTAATGGTGTAATCGGCGCGATTATAAAAGGATTTATTACCTGGTACAACGATATCAAAATAAAAGAATTGCTGCAGACAAAGAATTTTGAAATGGAACTCAATCTGGTAAAAATGCAGATCAATCCCCATTTTTTATTCAACACGCTCAATAATATCGATATATTGATTGAAAAAGATCCGGCAAAAGCATCTGAATATTTTAAGAAGCTTTCTCACATCCTCCGTTTTATGTTATACGAAACTAAAACTGAGAAAATTCCATTGACAAAAGAGCTTTCTTATATTGAAAAATATCTTGAGTTGCAACAGCTCAGAATCAGCAATCCCGCATTCGTGGATTTCAAAATAACGGGTCAGCCGGATAAATTTATGGCAGAGCCAATGTTATTTATACCTTTCATTGAAAATGCATTCAAGCACGCTTCAAATAAAAAAGAAGTGAGTGGTATTCGAATACATTTCAGGTACAGTGCAAATGAAATTGATTTCGTCTGTCAGAATAACTTTGATCCATTGGCTGCCAAAGATCAGGATGGTGGACTAGGAAATGAATTGATAGAAAAAAGACTAAAACTGTTATATCCAAATCAACATATGTTGATAATCACAAAAGAGGAAAACAGGTATAACGTTCATCTCAACATACAACCCAAACCATGAATTGCATTATAGTGGAAGATGAACCATTGGCTCAGGAACGCATCAAAGATTACATATCTCAACTTCCAGGGTTATCGCTGCTTGCGGTTTTCGACAATACAAAAGATGCGCTGGTTTTTCTGAACACTCATTCAGCAGATATCATATTTCTTGATATTCATATGGACGGCATTTCAGGTATCCAAATGCTGGAACAATATGACATAACAAATCAGGTTATCATCACTACAGCCTACCAGGATTTTGCTGTCAAGGGCTTTGAACTGAATGTAACTGACTACCTGTTGAAACCATTTACTTTTGAGCGGTTTGCCCAGGCGGTGGAGAAAGTCAAATTAAATCTTTCAAGGCCCAGTGTTACAGTTGAAAAATCATGGTTTTTTGTAAGAACTGCTTACAGATTAGAAAAAATATTCTTTAGTGATTTGTTATTTATTGAAGGGATGAGGGATTACCGCCGTATCCATACTTCCAACAATAGTCCTGTGATGACTTTGCAAACTTTTAAAGAACTGGAAAAAGAAATCCCTGCTGATATCGTCTGCCGCGTGCATAAATCCTATATGATTGCCATTGACAAAATTGATAACATTATAAAAAATGAATTGAAAATTGGAGATAAACTGATACCGGTTTCTGATACTTACAGGGATAGTTTCTACATGATACTTTCTCAAAAAAAATAAAATATTTATTTTCCTGAGTTGAGTTTTAATACTGTGCTCCTGTTTACTCATTTACTCATCTTGGTCTATCGGATAACACTTTTGTATATCTAACTATTTCAATAAGGTGAAAGTATTTTTCTGAATAATTTATCATTTTTTTCCTGCGGCTTTCTTCATTTTGTCATAGATGGCTGTGTTTTCGTATACACCGTCAAATAAAAATGACATTGGGCCATATGCAAAAACCGGCACAGGTACAGCAGTGTGGTCACTGGTGGAAAAGGAACCGCTTACATACCCTTTTTTGTGATCGCCATCGAGTAGCGTTAATCCGCCTGTTTCATGATCGGCTGTAACAATCACAAGTGTTTCGCCATTGCTGTCGGCGAACTGCATGGCTTTCGCAATCAATCTGTCGAAGTCCAGCATTTCAGTGACCACATAAGATACATTATTTGAATGCCCTCCATAGTCTATCTGCGCTGCCTCTGCCATCAAAAAGAATCCATTTTTATTTTGAGAGATAGAAAAGATCACTTTGTCGAAAGCTTCAGACAACCATTCCTTTCTACCGTTCAAAATACTCAGTCCGGCACGGTCCTGCGCCACTACCCAACGTGTTGAGGGAGAATGATAAAAGCTGTCAACAGACCTTACAACTTTAAAGGAAGGCAATAAAGATTGGAGCTGGTTATCATATTCTTTGCGACCGGCGCCCATCAAAATATCTACACTGGATTTTTCCAGATCTTTCAACATGCCGAGAGATGCACTCCTCTCCGATTGATGCGCATAAAAGTCTGCAGGTGTAGCGTCCGTAATATCACCACTGGAGATGATAGCAATTTTCTTTTTCTGATCGTGAAAAAATCCTGTTATCAGAGGCATGGCTTTTCCTGTGTGGTCTACTCCAACATATCTGTTATTGGTTTTTTTACCTGACGAAAATGCTGTAGATCCCGGCGCAGAATCAGTCACATAATTGTCGTAAGAACTTGTTTTAGAATATCCACTATGGCGCATACTAAAAAGATTAAGTGCACCTCGATTGGCAGTGTATCCTGCATAGATCTGCGCCAGTCCCATACCATCACCTATTAGTAAAATAATATTTTTGACAGGCTTTTGTAAACCATCATTAGTATACTTTGGCTTATACAATACATACGGGTCTGTAGTAGCTTTATACGACCGCAGCCCAAGCTCTCGCATGAATTTTGCTGCTGTAGCGGGCTGATCTGTATTGATAAGATCTGCACCCATATTCATAAACTGGTACCACGCATTCGGGATATCCGGTGCATTCCAAAACCTCACTTTTTTCCCCTGTTGGTGGGCAACAAGAATAACTGAATCAATTTTTTTTCTCTCAATTGCGGGAATAATCCCTTTTCCATTCCAGTTGGTATAATTTCTGAAGTTATCACTGATCAAAGGCACTTTTCTTAACTGATCCTGAGAATATTTCACACCAAATAGTCCATCAAAATGAATAAATGAGGGGAACTGTTGCCACTCAATATCTGGCGGTCTATTGCCGGAGATAGTGATTAACAATCTGGAATTGTTGATGAGGGCAGGAAATTTACTAAGCAATGCTGCAATACTATCCAAAGCTGGCCTCGCCGGCGATTTAATATCGATCAATAGAATTAGCGTTTGTGAACTGTCAGCGAAAAGGGAACCATTATTTTGTTGAATCGCAAGTTCCAGCGGCTGCAGGTACATTTTCTTCAGTGAACGGGCAGTATCGATGTCTGCAACATTATGTGCCACAAGTATCTTACCATCTTTCAAAAAAACATCCACTTCTATACTGCCAAAACCATTTTCAAATGCTTCGAAAAATGGTTTCGGTTTCTCGTAATCGTTATGCGAATGAAGGTTTGCAGGTGTATAGCTAACAGGCTGTGCATATACCTGTTTGATAGTTATCATCAAAAGAAGAATTATCCTAAACATTCTTATAGTTGGTTATTTTGGAAGATTTGTATTTACTAAAATATCATCCACTCATCAAATAGCAGTCGAGGTAGCTTAAGTTTGAATTGATACGAAGACTGCTGCCAATCATTTATTCAACTCTCCAATAATTTATCATCCCTGATTAGTCGACTGAACATTGTTTAATTTTCTCACCGCCCTGCTCACTCCTCACTGCTTACTGCTTGCTAATATTCGCTTCTCCAATAATCTTATCTCTGTAATCAATAAATTGAATATAAATTTTTTCTGCTGTTACAGAAAATGTTGCAAAGCCCTGCGTTGATGCTGCAAACTGTCCACCTTCTGGATGTATGTCAGTTGGTCTTGCTTCAGATGCTGCTCCAGAAATAACATAATGCGTTTTTCCCGGCGGCTTTGTATATTCTAGGTGGTGCTCATGACCACATAGGTATACATCAACACTGTATTTTTCAAATACGGGTTGTAAAAAAGCTTTTAATCTTTTCGTTTCTTCAGTTTCTTTTCTCCATCCACCGCTGTACAACGGATGATGACCAACAACGATTTTCCATTTCGCCTTACTTTCACTTAATGTTTTTTCTAACCAGGCTTTTTGTTTGGCAGTTCCGCCGGCGGGGTATTTAATGCTGTCTGTTTGTCCACGCAATTCTTTTTCCATTGGATCGGTATCAATAAACACCATCAATAAACTGTTATTGATATCGCCTTCATTAAAAGACTTTGAATAATATCGGGAAGGCATAGCCCAGCGGCTGCTGATTTTGCTGTATTCTATCTGCGCCTCAGGATTAGAAATGTAATCGTGATTTCCAAGTACAGGATACCAGCGAACATGTAGTGATTGAGCGGTATATATTGATTCAAATGAGGTGATCCAATGATAGTCTTGTGTACTGGCTACACCATATGGATAAAAATTGTCTCCGGTGGCGACAACAAATGCAGCATTTAAATCATGCGCGGCCTTACCCATTCCCGCTGCCACTTCTTTCTGATAGTTTTCACCATTGCGGCCCCAATCACCCATTGCAATAAAATGCAATGCTTTGGGAAGTTTCTTGATACCGTTGATAGAACCTCCGCGATAGCCAAGATCATCCACCAGCGGAGCCTGCGAGTTGGCACAACTTCCATGGAAAATCAGAATGGCAAAAAGTGAAAAAAGTCTGAACGATTGATTGATACTAAACATAATTTTTGATTTAGCCGGAAATACAGATTTGCGCAAAAATAATTGATGAAAATGGGCGACAGGTAATCTCTTTAAATATAATTGTTTCATAACATCCGGCATAGCTATAAAACGACAGTTGTTTCGAACAGTCTTTATGGCAGAAGGCAATAGGAACAGCCAAAGCAGTTATACGTTTTACGTAGGATTAGGTAGAATGAGCGCAAATGTTTTAATAGGGTTAGGAACAAGCTAATATAATTAGTATTTTTATACCTAAATATATTAGCAATGTTCAAGGGTATAGGTATTCTGGAGTTTCAGAAAAAGTTTTTTGACAAC
>JANPJC010000075.1:0-23259 GCA_031425315.1 Chitinophagales bacterium | reverse complement strand
AAACATATTTCAAACAGCTTCTTACACACAGTAAAGTTTTGTGTTCCACATCCAATAACGTAAACGCATACTGTAAAGCCTGGGATAGCCCCATCTCTTCTGTTGGAATTATAGGGTGAGCCAGAGTTGGTTGAGCTGGGGGCCGTAGATACAACTTTGTGATGGGGTTATATCCATACACAAAAAGTTTTATTTCTTCCTGCTGGATGAGCTCTTTTGTTAGTTGTACTCGGGCTTTGTAGTTCTTTTCCCGGTTCATACCCATCACTTTTATGAGGGTGCCGTTATACCTGTACCAGATCTGCCAGGGTTGTTTTACTGAAGCTGAATTTACTAACCAATCGTATGGTTTAACTTTTATATCTGTTACCAGTTTTGTTACCACTTGCACAAAAAAATAGAGGTTACTTAATGTAGTAACCTCTATAATATTGAGTTTCAACGCTCCTCAGACTGGACTTGAACCAGTGACCCTCTGATTAACAGTCAGATGCTCTAACCAACTGAGCTACTGAGGAATCTCCTTTTTGGGGTGGCAAAAATAGGTATTTCTGTATAATTCAAAGCATAAATTCATGGAATTTCAGGCTTTACGTTACGGAATCGTAGTTTATTCCGCAGCTTTAATCTCATATAACCTGAAATACTGCAACTGAGCATCCCTTTTGCGGTGATCAACAAATCTTCCGTTGAGCTTGCTGACCGGGAAATTGGGAAATTCCTTTACGGGCTCAACAACCGAGGTAGTATCGTCTGCGTTCAAAACAAATAACAGGAATGGCTTTTTCAATCCCGCGGTATCAGCAAGTGATGGAACCGTTATGAGGGTGTCGTTTAAATCAAATTCGAGCGTATAACTAAACCTTGACTTTAATTGCACCACCGGTGCACCCGGATACTGTTGATTGATAAATCTGGCTGCAGTTGTTCCTCCCTGGTATTGCAATAATGCCGGATAAAATATCCAGTTTAAAAACAGGTTGACCGCAACAATAGAGACTACTCCCCTGACTATAATTTTTTCTTTTATGTTGTTCTCCCATTTCCATGGCCATAATATTGCTGCGAAGAATAAAACAGCAATAATAAATGCTGCCAACCAATTCGTTTCCGCCGGTCTGAAAATTAAATAGAGTGCTGCCACAAGGAAAATTACCAATACACTTATCCCGAAATGTATTCCATTAAAAATATTGAGAGCTTTTCTATTTTGTAATTGGTATAAATAATCTGCAGTAATGATTGCAAAAAAAGGAAATACTATGTTGAGGTAATGTGGCAACTGAAATTTTGATAAACTGAACAAAAGAAAAGTAGCCAATGCACCACAGATCGAATACCATTCCACTACTTTTTCTTTGCGTAATCCTTTTTTAATTTGCTGGTAAATGGCAACGTATAACATTATCGACCACGGCAAATATGCCCATAGCGTGGTATGTATAAAAAAGGAAAGATCACCTTTGCCTTTGATCGGACCGGTATTAAAAAATCTTCCAAACTGACTATCCCAAAAGAAAAAGCGAATACCGGAAACATTTTTTTTGCCAAACACTTCTTTCTCAGGATGAAGATCAAACTGGTAGTATAATGAATATAGTTCCGGAATGATCATTATCCCAATCAATATAAATGCGATCAGCCATCTCCAATTCAATATCTCCTTCCAGTTTTGCCTGATCAGCAAATGTCCTCCAATAGCTGCGCCAATCGGTATTAAAGCGAACATCCCTTTGGTCATGATTGCAAATGCAGCAAACAGCGATCCCAAAAACAAATGCAAAAAGCGGTTATTCGTAACTGTTTTGTGGAAATGATAAACTGATGCAATGATAAGTCCAGTAAGATATGGCTCCGCTCTTACGTCAGTATTAGAGAGGATGATATGTTCTGCAGTAAGTAAAATCAATACTGCCCAATTCGCTATGCTTACATTATACTGTTCCTTTGCAAATTGCCAGGTGTAAGCGGCGCCCATCAATAGAAATAAAACAGCAGGTAGTTTATAACTCCAGTAATGAATACCGAAAATTTTGAAAGATAATGCTGTAACCCAAAAAGGAAAATGCGGTTTGTCTAACCAATCAGTACCATTGCCAAACAGCTCAATGAAATTATTATTCACCGCCATCTTCTTGGCTATGGATGCATACAAGGAGCCATCCGGACCAATAATAGTTAAAAATAATCCTGAAAAATTTACGGCAACAGCAAGGAATAATAAAATGCGGTAAACCTGTTTAGCTGACAACTGCATGAAATGATTTTCTGATAATAAAGCTAATTAGATTGAGAAGATTATATGCAGGTTGTAAGTTTTAGGTTTTAAGTTCTATGTCTGCATTGGTGTTTCCTGCTGCCTATTGCCTCCTGCCTATTGCCTTTTGGACACAGAGTTCCACAAAGGAACAAAGGACACAAAGAAACAGCCAATACAACAGTAGGTAGACAGTAGACGGTAGACAGTAAACAGTAGAGAACAGCTGATACAAAAGTGAGCTGTAAGCTGTCAACAGCCGTTTACTTATCTCTTCTAATCGTCCTTGTATTTACTTCATACTTCGCATTTCGTACTTCGCCCTTTTTTTTATTTCGCCCTTCGTACTTCTCACTTACTTCCCCCTTCCCCCTTGGCGCTTCCCACTTCAAAAGCTCCATCCCGCTTCCATCCCCAAAAACATTCCATCTTCTTTTTCTTCTATTGGATAAGTTTTTAAATAGTATCCTTCCCCGCTACTATTTCTCCCATTACTCATATTGAATTTATAACGATGAACCGGACAAACAATGTTGCCAACTGCATCAACATAACCATCGGCAAAATAGCCACCTGCATGCGGGCATTTCGCTGCAAACGCAAATAACTTGTCATTAAAAATAGTGATGCAGACATTTTTATTGTTTACCTGAAGGGTAATAATTTTTCCGGTTGGAGAGTGTAACAACTCATCCCTGGCAGCATCAATTTTATACCATTTGTATTTTTTGTCTGCCATCCTAATACATGAACTCAGTTTTGTATGGATACCTTATACGGTATAACTCTCGTACTTTGTTTAACATAGTGGACCTCAGTGCATCTATATTCAGCCTTTCCGTTGCAGATACAAAAATCGCATTATCATTTGTTTCGCGGCTCCATCTTTCATGCAGTTCTTTAATCAACGCCTCTTTCACCTCGGGTTCCAGCCACTCATCCAGGTTCTGTTTTACATATTGATCCATTTTATTAAAAATAATAATAGTCGGCTTATCATGACATTTTAGTTCCGCCAGTGTGGCATTCACCACATTAATCTGATCTTCATATTGCGGATGCGAAACATCAACTACATGCAAAAGAATATCGCTCTCCTTCACTTCGTCCAGGGTACTCTTAAAACTTTCCACAAGGTGATGCGGAAGTTTACGGATGAATCCAACCGTATCACTTAATAAAAAAGGAGTAGTTTCAAAAACAACTTTTCGGGTTGTTGTATCAAGCGTGGCAAACAATTTATTTTCTGCCAGTACTTCGCTTTTTGTAAGCAAATTCATCAGCGTAGATTTGCCCACGTTTGTATAGCCTACGAGTGCAACACGAATAAATTCTCCGCGATCCTTTCGTTGCGTAAATGCCTGTTTATCTATTTCTGCTAACCGCCTGCGTAACAAAGAAATTTTTTCACGTACAATACGTCGGTCAGTTTCAATTTCAGTTTCACCAGGACCTCTGGTACCGATACCACCACCCAGTCGCTCAAGGTGTTTCCACATCCCCCGCAATCTTGGCAATATGTATTGATATTGCGCCAGCTCAACCTGTGCTTTGGCCTGAGCGGTTTTTGCCCTTCTTGCGAAAATGTCAAGGATCAGATCGCTCCGGTCAATTGTTTTTATGTCAAGAACTTTTTCAATGTTCGTGATTTGTGCACCAGTTAACTCATCATCAAAAATAATTACACGAATATCTTTGCCCTGTACATATTTATGAATCTCTTCCAATTTACCTTTCCCGATATATGTTTTACTATCGGGATGCTGCAGTCGTTGCACAAAACGTTTGGCAGTAATAGCGCCGGCAGTTTGCGCCAGAAATGACAACTCATCAAGATATTCTTCAACCTGTTTGTCGGTTTGATTTTTCCCAATTACCCCAACCAACACCGCTTTCTCGTGGTCCTGTATCTGTTTTTTTTCTATCAATTCTTTTTACAATTTTTACAAAGCTACAAGGCGTGGGCCATACAGGCATAAAAAAAGCGGGTATAATAACTATACCCGCCTGATATTTTAGCATTTAATTTATAAACCACTAAGGGAAAGGCCAATCGAAAAAGGCCTTACTGTTGGACCTGATCCTTCCTTGAAGAATTCTGTTAGCGTATACGTTCCAAATATTGTGAAATTTCCGTAACCTACTCTCATTATACCGGCAACCCTTGTGCCCTGGAAGTATTTGGTTTCTTTCTCTTTATAAATGTATCCTGAATTGCCATTCGCATCGCGATCAATTTTTGCTTTTACCTTACCATCCACAATCAATCCTACTTTTGCGCCGATTGCAAATTTGAAGCCCTTATTCATGTTTTCAGGATTGGCAGAATATCTTAATTCAAGAGGTATTTCAACAAATCCTGTATTCAACTTCAACTTTTTATACTGAGTAATGGTATCACGGCGGATATTTACCGACGTACCACTCTTTATGTCAACGGATGTTTCTTTAAAGAAAATATTATCAGATCCAAAGCCCAGGCCCAGTCCTGCACTGAAATGAGGATTCGATTTAAATGGAAAATCAAAAAAGAAGTAAACATTAAAAGTCCTGGAAAAGCCGCCGATATTAAAACTATCAGGTGCATTGCCCCAGCCTGCATACCCAAACTGGATCATCAGGTGATCGGCTGTACGCTGACTAAGATCCAGTTTACTCCAATCTTTTTTACGTTTGCCCGTTAAGCTGTCGGTTTGAGCAAAACCAGCTGTAAATGAGATAAGCAACAGGGTAGCAAAAAAGCAACGCTTCATAAATTTAGTTAAGGGGACAAAAGTATCCTGCCCCGGGTTAATGAAAGGTTAAGGTTAAAAAAATGCTCACAGCGATTACCGTGAGCAAGCATTTCAACCACCTTAAGATAGTTTTGTGGACCCACCTGGGCTTGAACCAGGGACCACCTGATTATGAGTCAGGTGCTCTAACCAACTGAGCTATAGGTCCGGAAAAAGAGCCTGACAAACTGTAAACAGCCTCAAATTTCTTTTTCAGGCTGCAAAAATATATAAAAACCCGGAAAACAAGTTTTGAAAACTTTAATGACTGAAAATTTTTGCACCGAAAACACAAAATTGTTCTTTAAGTAAGAGCTGAATTTGAAGTGCGAAGTGCGAAGGGCGAAATGTGAAGTAAGAAACAGGTAGCGAATTTATTTGTGGATTATCTACCATAGGCTGTTCCTTATGACTCCGGACTGATGACTTTTGACTTTTCTTGGCCACGGAGTTAAGCGGAGGTTTTGAGATAAGCGGAGGAACAGCCAATACAGTTATACGTTTTATGTTTTACGTGAACAGCCAATACAGGGTAAACGTTTTAGGTAAAGAGCCATATCATGTTACGGTTTTTTCTGCACTTGTACCTAAAACCTAAAACTTAATACTTACCACCCGTATTGTTACACGGAGAAACAGCCGGAGATTTAAGACAGGAGATTCACGGAGAATTATTCAGAAAATCTAAATCGCTACGGCTGCAAGTCCCGACTTATGACTCCTGACTGATGACTTTTGACTTCTGACGGCCACGGAGTTAAGCGGAGGTTTTGAGGTAAGCAGAGAAACAGCCAATTCAGCAGGCTCCGGTCAAATCAAACCGCAGTCTGGAGATTATGATCAAAAAACAGCTCAAAATATCAGGACTTTATACTCACTGTAAACCTGTGTCATATATTGCAAAAGTTTTGGAATCATCCCGATCAGTAGAGTCGCATCATTCAAAAAAATAACTCCTGTTTTATGAAAGAAGTTAAAGCAATCATATTTGACCTTGGCGGTGTATTAATAAATCTGGCGCCCAATAAAACACGTGACGCCTTTATAGAATTAGGTATTCCCCATTTCGAAGAGTTATTCACCGTATTTAAAGCCACGCCACTTTTCGATGATCTGGAAACCGGTCGGGTTCAGCCGGCTGAATTCATTGAAAAAATTCAGAACGAATCACAGGCGCCTATCAGCGAAGATCAGATAATCACAGCCTGGAACGCTATGCTACTGGATTTCAGGCTCGAAAGTCTTGAATTTATCAGATCACTGAGCGAAAAATATCCCGTGTTTTTATATTCAAATACAAACAGAATACATTACGAAGCTTTTGAAGCATACTACCGATCCCTTAATCCCGACAGGCATTTCAACGACCTTTTTAAAAAAGCCTATTATTCTCATGAAATCGGGTATCGTAAACCGGAAATTGAGGGTTATCAACATATTTTAAATGATCAGGAACTTGTGGCTGGCAACACATTATTTGTAGATGACAATGCCGGCAATATCGAAGGGGCGAAGCTGGCCGGTCTTTTAACGCACCACCTCGGCGCAACAGAAAAAATTGAACATGTTTTGAAAGATCTTTTGAAGTGAAAAGTGTGAATTGGGAAGTGAGAAGTAAACAGCCTCGTCCTGCGTAAATCATCAATCGGGAATCAATGTCGTTGAAATAAGAAAAATTCCAACTTCCTGGCGGTGCTTTTTTGAACCACATAGAAACATAGTTGAATACAAGAGAAATTTCTATGTGCTCTCCATGCCTATGTGGCGGCTGTTCCCTTTGGAGACCATTCTGCAAGAGCAGTAAGTCTCGATCCGATCAGTTCCTTATTTGAAAGACATTGAATCGGAAATCAACAGCAATGAACTGTATTGGCTGTTCACGTAAAACGTAAAACTTACATCGTAAAACCTGTATTGGCTGTTCCTATTGCCTATTGCCTTCTGCCTATTGCCTGTCATTTGATTTCCTCAAAATCTATATAATCCCCTACTTTAGAAGTAGCCGTACCGGGTTTTGACTCATACTGTTTTGGCCCTTCATCGTTGATATTGGTGTTATTATGTTGCTCCTGCATCTTTTCCTGCATGTCCCTGAATTGCCTTTTTACCTGTCTTGTTGTACGATATACAGGAATTATAAAACCAAATATCAGTCTGTATGCCAGATAAACCAGGAAAGCGTAGAATATGTAGCGCATCATGATATAACAAATTTAATATGTAAAGGGATGAAAAAATGTTAAAAAGGCTGGTTGGAACATCGGATTATCCCAGTAATAATAGATTCAACGTAGTATGGGGCGATACTGTTGGAATATTAAATAAGTGCCTAATGCAGCGTTTCAGCGGAGCAAAATCTCTTGGATTGCAGTACTATCGTTCGCCTTCGGTATAGTGATAAAGATGAAATTTTTTTTTATAACAGTTTACCGCTAAATTTGCAGCGGAAAAAAGAATAGAAGAAGGGAACGGAGCCGTTCCCTTCTTTGTTTCCTGCACATGAACAAGGATCTGCAAATAGAGGAATTAACGGCATTTACGAACAGGATTCTGGAAATGGAACCGGCGTTTTTCCTGGTGGAAATCAGGTTAAAACCTACCAATAATGTGAAGGTATTTGTGGATGGTGATCAGGGTTTACCTATTGAAAAGTGTGTAACCATCAACCGCGCACTATATAAAAACATCAGTGAGAGCGGCATGTATCCGGGAGATGATTTTTCACTTGAGGTATCTTCTCCGGGACTCGATGAGCCCCTTAAACTGAAGCGGCAATATGTGAAGAATATCGGCAGACAGGTGGAAGTAACAAAATCAGATGGGACCATTTTAGAAGGCAATCTGAAATTGGTGGAAGAAACTTCCATTACTGTGATAGAGGAAAAAGGGAAAAATAAAAAGAAGGAATGGATCGAGCATATCATTCCATTTGATCAGATAAAAACAACAAAAATTCAGATCGTTTTCTAAAAATCCCGGCTTATCTGCCCACTTTGGTGATGCAGCAGCCTGGTTAAAAGAATGTGTTATGGCAAGTATCAACTTAATCGAATCCTTTCAGGATTTTAAAGATGCCGAGAATATCGACAGGCCCACGATGATGAAAGTGCTTGAAGACGTTTTCAAGACCCTTTTGCGCAAAAAATATGGTTCTGACGATAACTTTGATGTAATCGTCAACACCGAAAAAGGTGACCTTGAAATCATGAGGAGAAGAACGATTGTGGAAGATGGTGAGGTACAGGATCCATTAGCTGAAATCGCTTACAGCGATGCCATTAAAATTGAGCCTGACTATGAAGTGGGGGAAGATCTTTACGAAGAAGTTGAAATCCAGGATTTTGGAAGAAGGGCCATATTAGCAGCCAAACAAACACTTGCCAGTAGAATTGGTGATCTTAAAAAGAATAGCCTGGTTAAAAAATATGGTGACCGCATAGGCGAAATTATGAGTGCTGAAGTTTACCAGGTATGGAAAAAAGAAGTGTTGCTGCTGGATGAAGATGGTAATGAACTGATACTGCCTAAATCTGAACAGATTCCATCCGACTACTTTAAGAAAGGTGAAAATATTCGTGCTGTTGTAAAAAAAGTGGAGCTTAAAAATAACAGCCCTGTAATTATTCTATCCAGAACTCACCCTTCTTTCCTTGCCAAATTGCTGGAAATTGAAGTCCCCGAAATTTTTGATGGATTGATAGTTATTCGTAAAATCGTAAGGGAACCGGGAGAAAGGGCTAAAGTTGCCGTTGAAAGTTATGATGATCGTATTGATCCGGTGGGAGCCTGTGTGGGTATGAAAGGAAGCAGAATTCACGGTATAGTAAGAGAACTGAAAAATGAAAATATTGATGTAATCAATTGGACAAACAATGTACAACTGCTTATACAAAGGTCATTGACGCCAGCTAAGATCAGCAGGATGAACCTCGATAATGAGAATAAAACTGCTGAAGTTTTTGTATCACCCGAACAGGTTTCTTTAGCGATCGGTAAAAGAGGGGTGAATATAAAACTGGCTGAAGATTTAACGGGGTACGATATTGATGTATACCGGGATAATGAAGGCGAGATGGATGAATATGATATCGACCTGGATGAATTTAGCGATGAGATAGAGCCTTGGGTGATTGAAGAATTGAAGAAAATTGGATGTGATACGGCGCGCAGTGTGCTGGTACTTACGCCTGAAGAGTTGGAAAGAAGGACAGATTTGGAAAAAGAAACAATCATCGAATTAAGAAAAGTGCTGGAAGAAGAATTTCAAAAAGGATAAATAAGGCCGGTTGGGTTACTTAAACCCTTTTCGGCGTATTCATCCATACTTATAAACAAAACTTTAGCTAGTAAGCTTCAGGAGGATAAATGTCAGAAACAAACACAGTTAGATTAATGGCCGCTGCCAAGGAATTCAACATTGGTAAAGATACCCTTGTGGACTTTTTGGTGAGTAAAGGGTTTAGTAAAGATGATTTGAAACCCACTTCAAAACTCTCTGAAGAGATGTATCGCTCTCTTCTACAGGAGTTTTCTTCAGATAAGGCTGTCAAAGCAAAAAGTGATGCTATCGAAATCCCCAAAGGAAACATTATTGAGTCGAAGAAAAAACGGGATGAAGAGGAAATTACTTTCAAGAAAGAAATAAAGAAAAAACCGGCTGAGAAAGAAGCTGCTGCGGCTCCCGCCGTAGTGGAAGAGCCTGTGGTTGTGAAGGAAGACATTCCTGTGGAAGAGCCTGCACCTGCTGAAATTGTGAGAATAGATGCACCGGAACTCGAAGGCCCGAAAGTCCTGGATAAAATTGATCTGAGTGCAATTGATTCTTCCACTCGTCCTAAAAAAGGCGTTGCTCCAAAAGTAGTTATTGAAGAAGTAAAAGAAGTGGTACCGCCTCCACCTCCACCGCCACCAGTTGTTCCTGAGGTAATTGAAGAAGTGGTCCCTGAAGAAATATTTGTGGATGAGTTGGTGGATGAGGTAATTGAAGAAGAGATAGAAGAACCGGTTACAGAAATCGAACTGGACACGTTGAAAATTGAAGCACCTGAGCTCGAAGGGCCAAAAATTATTGGAAAGATTGATCTGCCTGTTGACCCCGAATCAAGGTCAAGAGGTGCGGAGGAAAAAAGGAAGAGAAAAAGGATTCCAATCGAGAAGAAAGAACAACCAGCGCCCAATAAACAAAGAGCTACTATAACGAAAAATCCGGGCGGTGGCGCAGGGAATCGCCCCCAGCCTGCACAGGGCGGGCGCACCGGCGGTCCAAGAATTCAGCCTAATCGCGTAGTTCGTCGTGAAGTAAAAGAAATTGACGAAAAGGAAATTCAAAATAAAATTCGCGAAACCCAGGCCAAACTGGCTGGTACAGGCGGAAGAGGAAAAAGTCTTAAAGCCAAATACCGTCGTGCCAAGAGAGATGAGATGGCCGATAATATGGGCGAGGGTGGAGAAGATACCAAATTGCAGCTAACAGAATTCATCAGCGTAAGTGAATTGGCCAGTTTGATGGATGTGAGCTTTGCAGATGTTATCAGCAAGTGTATGAGTCTTGGTATCATGGTGTCTATTAATCAGCGCCTGGATGCAGAGGTAATTGAATTGGTGGCAAATGAATTTGGCTATGAAGTTGAGTTCATTGACATGGAGAAACAAATGGAAATGGAGGAGATTGAAGAGGAGGATAGTGAAGACGAGCTCCGGCCACGTTCTCCTATCGTTACGATAATGGGTCACGTTGACCATGGTAAAACCTCACTCCTTGACTATATACGCAGTGCAAATGTAGTGGCAGGTGAGGCTGGTGGTATTACCCAGCACATAGGTGCCTATAAAGTGGAAGTGAATAACGGTAAATCAATCACTTTCCTTGATACTCCGGGTCACGAAGCGTTTACCGCAATGCGTGCCCGTGGTGCAAAGGTTACGGATATCGCAGTGATAGTTGTTGCTGCCGATGATGCCGTAATGCCGCAAACAAAGGAAGCCATTAGCCATGCTCAGGCGGCTGGTGTGCCAATGATTTTTGCTATCAATAAAATTGATAAAGACGGAGCCAACGTTCAGAAAATTTACGAACAACTCGCAGGTATGAACCTGTTGGTAGAAGAATGGGGTGGTAAATACCAAAGCCAGGAAATATCTGCCAAGTCCGGTTTAAACGTTGATAAACTCCTCGAGAAAATATTGCTTGAAGCTGAGTTACTTGAGCTTAAAGCCAATCCCGACAGGGAAGCTGGAGGAACAGTTGTGGAAGCAACACTTGATAAAGGACGCGGTTATGTAGCCACAGTATTGGTATTGAATGGTACACTTCACCTGGGCGACCTGGTAGTAAGCGGACAATACTACGGACGCGTGAAAGCGATGGTGAATGAAAGAAACAAGAAAGAAGAAGTTGCACCGCCAACTACTCCTGTACTGATATTAGGTTTGAACGGTGCGCCACAGGCCGGTGAGAAATTTAAAGTGTACGAAGATGAGGCCGAAGCAAAAGAAATTGCCAACCGCCGTGCCCAGATTCTCAGAGAACAGGGTATCAGGACCAAAAAACATATTACTCTTGATGAAATTGGCCGGCGCCTTGCACTGGGTAATTTCAAGGAATTGAATATCATCATTAAAGGTGATGTGGATGGATCGGTGGAAGCATTGAGTGACTCATTGCAGAAACTGTCTACTGAAGAAATCGCCATCAATGTGGTACATAAAGCAGTTGGACAAATTACTGAAAGCGATGTGTTGCTGGCAACTGCATCGGATGCGATTATCATCGGCTTTAATGTAAGGCCTTCAAGTCAGGCTAATAAACTGGCTGAAAATGAAGGCGTGCAGATCAAGTTGTATTCTATCATCTACAATGCAATCGAGGAAATCAAGAGTGCGATGGAAGGTATGATGGAACCGAAGATCCAGGAGAAAATTGTTGCCAACGTTGAAGTTCGTGAAGTTTATAAATTTGATAAAGCTACAGTGGCTGGTTGCTTCGTAATGGAAGGAAAAATCAGTCGTAACAGCAAAATCAGAATTATTCGTGATGGTATTGTAGAGTATCCGCGTGGTGAAGGCCAGGCTGCAGAACTCGGAAGCCTGAAACGATTCAAAGATGATGTGAAGGAAGTGGCTTCAAGTATGGAGTGCGGATTGACAATCAAAAATTATAATGATATCAGGGTTGGTGATGTGATTGAAGCATTTGAAGAAGAAGAAGTAAAGAGAACCCTTTGATTATAAAAGGTTAACGGGTTTGAGATTACGCTGTCGCGACGGAGCGGCAAAGGTTAATTAAGATAATTTTAAGAATACGGTTATTGAACGGGATGTTGAATACCGCAATTTTGGATATGAAAAAATTTGTCCTCCCGATAATTCTGCTTTTGGCTTGCTTTACTGTAAATGCCCAATCTGCCAGAGTATTAGCCGATAAGATTGTAGGAATTGTAGGCGACAAAATCATCCTGCGATCAGAAATCGCGAATTATATCGACGATATGAAACGGCAGGATCGTCCGGTTCCACCTAATGCAGAATGCTATTTGCTGGAGCAGATGATGGCAGATAAAGCATTGATACTTCAGGCGGAAAAAGATTCTTTGCCTGTTTCCGAAGAAGAAGTGGAAGCAGAACTCGACCAGCGTATCAGGTATTTTGTTTCAGAATATGGCGGAAAAGAAGCTTTTGAGCAGATTGCGGGACGTACAGTATATCAGGTAAAGGAAGATTTCAGAAAATCGATCAGGGAAGGCCGTCTTGCCCAATCGATGAGGGCTAAGATAGTTGAGTATGTAAAGATCACACCTACAGAAGTAAAGAACTACTACGATAAAATTCCTACAGACAGTCTTCAGTTTTACGAATCAGAACTGGTTATTGGTCAGTTGGTGTTGTATCCTAAAGCCGGTCGCGAATTGGAGAAATTTGCCCAAGATGAGTTGATTGATTACAAACGTCAGGCAGAATCAGGTAAATCGTCTTTCGAAAATCTGGTAAGACTTTACTCAGATGATCCGGGTAAGGCACAGAATGAAGGACGTTACGAATTGAATAAGTCAGATAAACATTGGGATCCGGAATTTAAAAATGCCTCATTCCGATTGAAAGAGGGTCAGATTTCGCCAGTGATTAAATCAAAATTCGGGTATCATATCATCAAAATGATCAGCAGAAACGGCGATGATATTGTAGTGAAACATATTCTTAAAATTCCTCAGGTTTTAGACGAGGATGTTGCTGCTTCAAAATCAAAATTAGATAGTATCAGGGCAAATCTTATTTCCGGTCTCGTAACTTTTGGTGAAGCTGTTATAAAATACAGTGATGAGGAAATGAGTAAGATGACTGCCGGTATTATTCAGGGCAGAAGCGGGAACTATGTTACTATTGATGAACTGGATAAAGACATGGTGCCGCATCTTGATAAATTGAAAGTGGGCGAATTTTCACAACCGATTGTTTATAAAGATCCACAAGGAAAACAAGCGGTGAGAATTCTCTTCCTGCAAAATCGTACGGAGCCGCATCGGGAAAATATGAAAGATGACTACAACAGGCTCTCTCAACGCGCACTGTCTGAAAAAAAGAATGATGTCATCGAAAAATGGTTCCAGACCAAATTACCCACTTATTATATCATGGTCGACAAGGATTTCATGGGCTGTGATGGCATTCGCAAACAATTTCCAACCCTGGCTGCAAGGTAATATCGCAGGGAAAAGTTAATCTGTAAATTCTCCGCCTGAAACCATGATTTGTACCTGAAGGTATAGGCATTTCGCATTACCTTTGCGGCTTCTCATTTTCAATTCATGAGTGACGCAATTCAACACGAATGCGGGCTTGCATTCATCAGACTACTCAAGCCGTTTTCTTATTACCAGCAAAAGAGGGGAAGTGTACTGTATGGGCTCAACAAGCTCTACCTGCTGATGGAAAAACAGCATAATCGTGGTCAGGACGGAGCAGGGCTTGCCACTGTGAAGCTGAACACCGAACCTGGATATCCCTTTATGCATCGCTTGAGAAGCAATGCTACCCAGTCAATCGCAGATTTGTTTTCGCAGGTAGGTAAAGAGATTACAGAACTGGAAAAGTATCAGCCTGAAATCCGAAAACATCCGGGTTTGATGAAAGGACACTTATCATTCATGGGTGAATTGATGCTCGGACATCTGCGTTATGGAACGCAGGGAAAAAACAATGTCGAATTCTGCCATCCATTTATAAAAAAACATACCATTCCGGCACGCAACCTGGCTTTGGCGGGAAACTTTAACCTGGTCAATAAGGATGAATTATTTGCGCTCGCTAACATCGAACCGGGTGATTTCCAAAAGCAAAGCGACCTGGCAGCCATGATGGAAGTGGTTCATCATTTCCAGGTGAAAGAAGATGAAACCAATCCTGGAAATATTTGCCTTTCTTCTGTATTGAAAAAATCGTTCAAATTATTTGATGGCGGTTATCACGTTGGCGGTTTGCTGGGAAACGGGGATTCATTCATCATCCGCGACCCACATGGAATCAGACCTTCTTACTACTATATCGATGATGAAGTAATTGTTGGGGCATCTGAGCGCTCAGCAATACGTACCAGCTTTAATGTTGGTGAAAATGAGGTGATGGAGCTGATGCCCGGGCACGCATTGATTGTTAAAGCAGATGGGTCACATTCAATTGAACAAATATTAGATCCGCAGGAGCGCAGGGCCTGTAGTTTTGAAAGAATTTATTTTTCGAGAGGCAGTGATGAAAAGATCTATAGGGAGAGAATTGCACTGGGTCACCACCTGAGCCATCCGGTTTTAAAATCGATCAATAACGATCTTAAACATACTATTTTTTCATTCATTCCTAATACAGCAGAGGTTGCATTCTATGGCTTGCTGAAGGGAATGGAGGATTATTTGAACAAGATAAAAGTGCAGCGGATATTAGCCTGGGACAAGGACTTTGACGAAGAAAAATTGGCCGAAATGGTTAACAGGCGTATCAGGGTGGAAAAAATTGCAATCAAGGATGTGAAAATGCGCACTTTCATTACGGAAGATTCCAACCGTACAGAAATGGTGCAGCACGTTTATGATATAACCTACGGAACGGTTCAAAAAGGTGTTGATACGCTGGTAGTGATTGACGATTCAATCGTGAGAGGCACAACGTTGAAAGAAAGTATTGTAAGAATGTTGTCGAGGCTCGAACCTAAAAAGATTATCATCGTTTCTTCTGCCCCTCAGATCAGGTACCCTGACTGTTACGGTATCGACATGAGTAAAATGGGCGATTTTATTGCTTTCCGCGCTGCAATTTCACTCCTTAAGGATAGAGGGCAGGAAAGTTTGCTGGATGAACTATATGCACGATGTAAAGAGCTGCAAAGGAATAATCAGTTGCATACGGTTAATCTGGTTAAAACTATTTATAAAACCTTTACCCCCGAGGAAATATCAGCTAAAATTGCGCAGTTGATAACTCCACCCGAAGTAACCATTCCGGTTGAAGTTATTTATCAAACCATTGAAGACCTTCATGATTCATGTCCTACAAATACCGGCGATTGGTATTTCACTGGCAATTATCCAACACCCGGTGGTAACCGTGTGGTGAATAAGGCTTTTATGAATTTCCTGGAAGGAAAAGACGTAAGAGGATATTGATATTGATATCCGTAGGCTCAGCCTACGGATATCAATATCCTCTTTAACAATACCTTAGCCAAGTCCACATATCATTCAGGGAAAACAGACGTTTTATATCATATACCTGATTTTCAAGTTTTGCCCGAAATTATTTATGAAAAACTATTTTTGGCAAGATATTTGATTATAAATCAATAGGTTGGACCCGTTTTTATAAATCCTCGTTTCCTAATTGACCTCTGTTTTGGTAAATTATTTGAGTCCGATACCCCGGTAAAAACGCAATTAAATAAGATATTCCTATAAAAGTAATGGAAGAACAAGTCCTTGTTCTTTCTTTTTTTTTACATTCATGCCTAAGCCACCGGCGAATGAAATCATTATTACTTATCAGGCATGCAAAAAGCAGTTGGGGCGATTTTACAATAGCTGACTTCGACAGACCACTAAACGATCGGGGCAAAAGAGATGCTCCACTCGTTGCGCAGAAACTAATCGATCGGAAAATTAAAATCGATGCGTTTGTTTCCAGTCCGGCTAAAAGAGCAAAAAAAACAGCACAGATTTTCGCTGAAAAATACAACATTGCAAAAGAAAATATTATCTACATCGACAACCTATATGAGGCCGGCGTGGAAGATTTTTTTTCTGCAGTGGCATTAATTGACGACAGGTTTAACACTATTGCAATCTTTTCTCATAATCCCGGTATCACTTCTTTTGCAAACTTGATGGAAGTGGCAAAAATTGATGATATGCCTACCTGTGCAGTGTTTGGTGTACAAACAGGAATTATGCACTGGAAAGATTTCAGGCAATCAGAAAAAAAATTCTGGTTTTTTGAGTATCCTAAAAAAATCTCATCAGATATTTAACGAAAGAAAAAGACAGGATAGTCGTTGGACTGATCGATGTCTTTTTTGTTTACATCAACTCTCACAATTGGACACCGGGCGAATAACCGCATATGCAAAGTCTCCGGTTACGGCAGCCATGTTAATCGTCGGAAGGTTCATATTTTTTTGGGGTAATAGCAGTTGGAATTCAGATAGTTGAAAAGTTAGTTGACTTGTTGAAGGTTGAGTTGTTTAACGTGCTAAAGTCTTTCAGTTTTTGAAATTGCAACAGTCGGTATCCGTCGACAGCACGGGTTTTTATTTTAATTGTTCTTTTTACGTTAATCGGATCTGTTGAATTTTTTTAATGGCTTTTATTAACGCCTAACTCATGACCAATAAATCTCTGCGACCCTTGGCTGTTGTTTTTGCATTAAGTGGTTGTTGGGATACGATTGCCGGGGTGTTGTACACTTTTTTTATCGGTACCGGCAGAGCAATAGATGAATTGCCGATGAATTCTTTTTATGCTGTTTTCCTCGGAACTTTTTTCTTTTGCTTTGCCTACCTGCAATTTTTGTCTGCAAGAAACATCAGGCGTTATGCATTGGTAGTTGGGGGTTTGATTTTTGGAAGAGTTTTTTATGTGTTGTTGCTATATTCATCCATGTTTTTTGTAAAAGACTTTCCCACTTCTTTTTGGTTTACGGGTATTATTGACAGTGCTTTTGTTACGCTGTATTTCGTTTTTGCTTTTCGTGGTGGTTTGCGTATGCGTGAATTATTTTTGCCTTCAAAAGAAATCTGATTCGATAAAATAAATGTCACGAATTAAAAAATTTATTACTTATGTGCTGTTGCTGTATGCAGTGGCAGTGTTGTTATATTGGGGTGGTGTTCGTCCTTTCTTTTTTCATTGGCAAACGACCAGGTCAGAGCAGCAAATGAGATTTCCTGGTGATGATTTTATCTTGCCTAACACGGTTGTTTCAACCCGAGCGATCAACATCAACGCTCCACCAGAAACCGTTTTTCCCTGGATAGCACAGACCGGACAAAATCGTGGTGGCTTTAATAGTTATGCATGGCTTGAAAATCTTTTTGGCGCTAATATGGTAAATGCCGATAGCATTCATCAGGAATGGCAAAATGTACGACCAGGCGATACTGTTTATTATGGAGAGAACCAGGGGTACGATATCGTTTCAATGATTAAGCCCGATCATTATTATTCTATCAATGGCTGGACGTTCTATCTGGAACCTATTGATACCACTCAATCAAGGTTGCTGATCCGCTATGCTTCTATGGAAATCAAACAGAGCGTCTTTACTACCATTTTTTATTATGCCTTATTTGAGCAGTTGCATTATATAATGGAAACCGGAATGATGATGGGAATTAAACACAGGGCAGAAAAGCATACTACTCAATGAAATCGCCAGCCAATAACATTTCAGATGGAAGGCTTGCTGCTAAGGGAGCCATACTTACCACCGCCGCAATTTTTATATATTCTCTCATCGTGTTATTATACGTTGTGTTACGTACATCATTTGAGATTGCAAACAAATTGCCAGTGGGTGAACGAAGCAGTATCATTTTTGCCAATGCAGTTGCACTAACTTATACGATTGCAGTTTTTTCTTTATTGATGGTATTGGTTTTTTCGATCACCGGGGCAATAGGTGCTTTAGTGATAAAACGGCTAGTGTTTCGTTTCAATCCGCAATTCAACGTGCGAAAAACTTTGCTGTTCAGTGGCATGGTTGGTTTGGTGTTATTGGTACTTGTGTATGTCGTATTGCGCCTGCTGCTGCAAAAATGGATGACACTTCAATATCCCGAAACACTTTTGTTTTGGTTCGTATTTCCGGCAACCATTTGTTTTATCTTTTACCTGATAAGCGGAATGGCATTCAACCGGTTCCTGCTAACACATTACCGGGTATTAGAAAAATAAAGTACGCCTTGATAATTATATAGTTGCGATTTTTATTTGCATATAGCATTTAAATACTGAGACGTAATTGTTCCCCAAAAAATCAATCTAATGCAAATGAAAAAGGCTCCAATACAAACATTCTTAAAATCAGGCAAACGCATCATGCTAATACTGTTCGCTACTTTGTTCTCATTGCTATTCCTTCTTTTCTTATTGCTTTGGATCTCCAGTCCCGGAAAACCAAAACTCTTCCTGGACGCAAAAGGAATTGTTCTGCCCAATAGTATTGCCGAAAAAAGCTTTGTTACCATCAACGGCATGCAACAAGGCGTGTTTATTAAAGGCAGGGATACTACAAAGCCCGTGCTGCTGTACCTTCACGGTGGTTTGCCTGATTATTTTCTTACACAGAAATATCCGACAGCATTGGAGGAAAATTTCATTGTAGTGTGGTGGGAACAGAGAGGGTCAGGATTGTCTTTTAATAAAGATTTACTTCCGGAAAACATTACCGTGGACCAGTGCGTATCGGATGTAATTGTAATGACGAATTACCTAAGGCAGCGATTCGGCCGCGAGAGAATCTACCTGATGGGCCGTTCAGGTGGAACTTTTACCGGAATCCAGGCAGCGGCAAAGGCACCCGGGTTATACCATGCCTACATTGGTTTGGCGCAGGTTTCTAATCAACTCAAATCCGAACAACTTGCTTCAGATTATATGCTTAAGCGCTATATGGAGAAGGGAGACAATGCCATGGTAAAAAAGCTTCAAGCTGCACAGGTAAGCAATGCTAACGGCACACCAAAAGCATACCTTACTTTGCGTGACAAGGCGATGCATGCTCTTGGAATTGGAACGATGCGGAATATGCATTCCGTGTTTACTGGCATCTTTCTGCCCTCTCTGTTTTTTAAGGAATATACGGTGAAAGAGAAGTTCACTTTATGGCGGGCCAAGTCCCGGGCGGGTGTGAGCACCTTGTGGAAGTATATATTAGAAACGGATATGAAAAAAGCTGTTCCTGCACTTGATGTTCCGGTGTATTTCTTCCATGGCATTTATGATTACACCTGTTCGTACACAGAAGCCAAATCTTACTTCGATCAACTACAGGCACCTTTGAAAGGATTTTACACCTTTAACCAATCGGCACACAGTCCGCTTTTTGAAGAGCCTGAAAAGTTACTGCGGATATTAAGAGAAGATGTATTGTTGGGTACGGCCTCATTAGCAGACAAGAATTGAAGTTTTAAATGTTCATGAAGGATTTGGGAACTTTCGTGGCATTTTAAAATTACCGTTATCAGGATAAACATGGTCCTTCAATTTCCTTTAATTTACATTCTCAGCAGCAAAATAATTGATATCGAATACAAATATTGGAAGAGGAAAGAATATGCAGCAAGCTGCAGCCATCGCCAGGCATTGGAGAAAACGTTCAATTCATTCTGCGGAGGGGCTATCTGAAAAAATATCCTGAGCCCGTTTCCTTGCAACGCCCGGTTGAAAGTTTTCTGCGTACCTGATGAAGTGGAATTTTCATTAAAAAAGATCACAAAAGAATATTATGAAAGGCCTCGACCAATTTCTGCTACCATATTTGGTCACACAGGTAGTTGCACTGCTGCTGTTACTGATTGCATAGAAAAACACACGACTTGCTCGTCTTCTCATGGATCTGATGTTTGGCTGGGCTTCCGTTACCAATTTCACTATCAGCTTCAATAATCCAAAGGTGTACCTCGATTATGCCGATACTGCCCTGGCTTTTTACCGTGATTTTATCAACGGATGGTTTAGCGCTCACATTCAGATAATGGTACCGCTGATTGCAACAGGCCAATTATTGATGGCCATTGGTATGTTTCTGAAAGGCTGGTGGGTGAATGCTGCCTGCATCGGCGCTGTCATTTTCCTGTTGGCTATTGCACCGCTGATGGCAGGCTCCGGTTTCCCCTTTTCAATCGTAGTATCGCTTGCTGCCTGGCTCGTATTCAAACACGATGCTAAAGATTACCTCTGGCGTAAGCATCCTAATTTGTCAGCAACTACAAAATAGCATATGAAAAACATGCAACAAACTGCATTTTATCTTACCCTCTTGGCTTTGCTACTCACGTTAGCGGCCTGCGCACTTACACTTTTTGCAAAAGGCGTCTATCATGACAATGGCTTTGTTCAAACTGCCTCAAAAGCGAACGACTGGGTAATGCTGTCTCTCGTGCCGGCATTTGCAATTTTTTCATTCTTCCGGATCTCTATAAAGGCGCAACTCATTTGGGCGGGAATGTTGAGTTATCTCAGATATCACTATGCATTTTATTTGTTTGGAGCTGCTTTCAATATTTTATTCCCGGTGTTCTTGTGCATTGTATCGGTGTCGTGTTTTGCGCTGGTCTTTTTAACGCTGTCGCTGCCGCTGCAACAACTGAAAGTTGAAGGGTTCGTTCCCAAATTCATTGCCGGATATTTGTGCATCATTGGTTTGATGTTGCTGGCCGTGGAAGGGCCGCCGATTGTTGACTACATCGTTTCAGGATCACTGCCACAAATGCTGGCTGATACCGGCCACCCCACGGCAGTGGTGTACACATTGGACCTTATTTATGTAGTGCCCGTAAGTTTTCTGGCAACGATATGGCTTTGGCAGAATAAGAGCGTCGGAATTTTTTAGCCGCACTGATGCTGGTGAAAGGTATCTCATATGGTTTGGTTTTAAGCGCCGGCAATTTGTTGCTCCGCAGCCGCTTAATTTCCATCGACCCGCTTTTGCCTTTTTACATCATTCTTGCATTAGGAGGTCTAAAGTGTCTGATTCTTTTGTTCAGAAACTGCCTCAATCAGTACAGATAGACAAATAAAGTGAAGGAAAAGAATCAATAGTCGCATGCTAAGCATACCTTACTGCTCACAGCATTGAAATTTACGAGCGTATGTTAATAAATCCTTTTCTGCTTTCGGTTGCGATATTGGTTTTTTGCCTTTGTGAACTGAAAAATCCAATGGCACATTTTTAAAAAATTGCTCAACTTAATTAATGATCAAAACACTCGCATCAAACCTCAATTTACCAAATGATTAAATACCTGTTTGGATCAGTACTGTTATTGCATGGCCTTATACACTTCATGGGTTTTGCAAAAGCATTTCACTATAGCAATATTACAAACCTTACCAAAGAGATCGCTAAACCAACCGGTGTACTTTGGTTAATCACCGCCTTGCTTTTTGTTGCGGCAACTGTTTTGTTTTTTGGGAAGAAAGAAAGTTGGCCGGTTGTTGCTATGGTGGCAGTTTTACTTTCACAGATACTAATCATTGCTGTTTGGAAAGATGCGAAGTTTGGCACCATTGCCAATGTAGTAGTATTATTCGTTGCTGTTGCTGCCTGGGGCAGCTTCCATTTTGAAAAGGGTTTCCATAACGACGTCAGCGCAAACCTTGAAAAAGTACAAAGTGAATCCGAATTGCTGACAGAAGCCGATTTAAAATTGCTTCCACAGCCGGTGCAGAACTATTTGCGTTTAGCAGGAGTGATCGGAAAGCCCAAAATAAAAAATATGCGGATTGTTTTTGAAGGCCGAATGCGCGACAAAGGAAAAGACTGGTTTCCTTTTCGTTCAGTACAGTATAATTTTTTCGATGAACCGGCACGTTTGTTTTTTATGAAAGCAAAGATGTTCGGTGTATCAGTGCCCGGTTATCATCGTTATCAAAACGAAACCGCAACGATGGATATTCGTTTTTTCGGCTTATTGCCGATAGTAAAAAAATCAGGGGCTGAAATGAATAAAGCCGAAACTGTAACGCTGTTTAACGATATGTGCCTGATGGCGCCGGCCACATTGATTGATAACCGCATTCAATGGGAGCTGATCGATAGCGGATCATCCAAAGCAATTTTTACAAATGGAAGCAATATGATTACGGCAATACTTTATTTCAATGAAGCAGGGGAACTGATCAACTTTGTTTCTGACGACCGCACTGCAGTTAGCGAAATGAAGCAATACCGTTTCTCTACACCAGTGAAAAACTATCAACCGAAAAATGGTTATCGAATCCCCATGTATGGCGAAGCAATTTGGCACTACCCTGATGGAGAGTTTGTGTACGGGGAGTTTAATCTGAAAGATATTAACTACAACGTAAAGGAAGGATTGTGGTAAATACGTTGGTGTAAAAGGAAGTAAGGGATTAACGCCCTTACTTCCTGCACAGTATGAAGGAAAGATGCTTACTTCAAAATTTATTTATGCTTATACCTCTCATAAAGCTGCTTGTGTTTATCTGTAAGATTAACTTCGCGCCCCTGGATAAATGCGTATTTTATGATACTGGATTTCATATCAAGTATCTCACCGGCACTGATAACAATATTGGCGTCTTTCCCAGCTTCAATTGATCCCGTTTAATCACTGATACCCAGAATTTTTGCTGCATTTAAATTGATTGCAGATAGGGCTTGTTCTTTGGTTAGACCATAGGCCACTGCTGTACCTGCATTAAAAGGAAGATTTCTGCCGCGGTGTTGTCCATCGCCATCATTGATGGCAAACAGTACGCCCACTTTCTGTAATTCATATGGTGTTTTGTATGGCTGATCAATAGCATCATCTGCTGAAGTGGTCAAACTGTGCATCTGATCCAGGTTAACAGCAATATTATTTGCTGTAATTAGATCCGCTAAAGTCTGTTGCTGAAATGTGAATTGAAATTAAATCAAAATCGTAAACAATAATTGATACCAGTTAACATCACTGGTAAAAATTGACAAGAGAATGATAGTGCTGATGATTATTTTTTATTGACC
>JANPJC010000074.1:0-2188 GCA_031425315.1 Chitinophagales bacterium | reverse complement strand
CTTTGAAATACCAGGATACGGCAAATCCATTGGAGACGAAAAGTATATCAATTTAAACCTGGTTAAACATTTCGAACACCAGGAGATCGACTTTCCAAAAAGAAAAATGCCGATTGAATTTGATTTCAAATGGGTGCGCAGGCATGTGATGGTACTTGAAATTCCCGATGGTTATAAAGTTGATTATCTACCGGAGAGCACATCATTTAAAAATGATGCGTGGGGTTTTAGTATGAAGTACGAACAAAACAGTAAGCAGGTAATATTAACCAAAGAATTTTACAGTCCGCATTTATTATTGACAGAAAACCAGTTCAAAGACTGGAATACCGTTCTCGAACATCTGTTCCCCACTTACAAAGAATCCGTTAGCCTGGTAAAAAAATAACCTATGAAAAAATTCCTTTTGATTTTATTTGCGATTGCAATTAACCTTAACACATTTGCACAACTGGCAGCATCAGGTACAAAACAACAGCCTGATCCCCGCGATTATTCAGCAGAACCTGCAGTTTTTTTGGTAGATGAACGTAAGATTGAATTTAAGGATGACGCCAATAATGAGCTAACCATGTTCAAAACTTTGCATAGGGTGATCCAGGTAAATGACGACCGTGGAATTGAATCATTTAACAAGTTGTACTTGCCGGGAGGAGAAAACAATAAGATGGTTTCACTTCAGGCAAAAACAATTCTCAAAAACGGGAAAGTGATTGAAGTAGATCAGGCATCGATAAAGGATTATACTGACGAAGATGGAAGTGAATATAAAATCTTTGCTTTTCCCGGAATAGAAAAAGGCTGTACCCTCGAGTACACCTATGTTTATGAAAGGAGTGCATCATTATTTGGCATCGAAGTTTTTCAAACCGGCATACCGGTTGTAAAGTCTAAGTTGGAAATTGTTAGTCCCCAACGATTGATTTTTGAAGCCCGTGCATTTAATGGCACCCCTCAGAAAATGGATACTTCCAGTAGTGCAGAAAAAAGAAGTATCGCTTTGGAGGCTCCTGAACTGAGGGAAGTGCAGGAAGAAAAATATAGTAATTATTCGGCGAGACTTTACCGCGTGGAATATAAGCTTTCGTACAATGCTTCCAAAAGTTCAAGTGTAAGAGTGTTTACATGGAACGAACTGGCTAAACGTGTATATAACAACTATACAGACATTACAGAAAAGGATAAAAAGAAAACAGAATCATTGATCAAGGATTTAAAGATTGATGGCGCTTTACCTGCTGTTAACAAAATTGCACTGGTTGAAAATTACCTCAAGAAAAATATAATGGTTCAGAAAGAACTTTATACGGAAGCCGGGCAAAGTATTGAACAGATGCTGAAATCAAAAATTGCAAGTTCGGTAGGTATTATGCGTTTGTATGGCGCCATTTTCGATAAACTTGAAATTCCTTACCAGTTTGTATTGAGCGGCGACAGGAGCAACTATACACTCGACAAAAATTTTGAAAACTGGAACATTGCTGACAATCCATTATTGTACTTTCCAGATTCAAAAAAGTACCTCGCTCCTACCCGACCCGATTACAGGTATCCATGGATTGCACCGGAATGGGGTAATACTATGGCTATGCATTGCAAAACCACATCACTGGGTAATATTAAAACAGCCTTTGCTGATCTCAGGCCTGTGCTGCTCGAAGATTTCAGCTTGAGTTCGCACAATATGGAATCAACAGTAAAGATTTTTCCGAAGGAAGATTCACTGTTAATTGAAATGAAGCAAACCTTTACCGGTTATTCTGCTTCATTGTACCGCAGTGCTTTTAATTTCGCGCCGGCAGAGGAACAGAAAAACTTCCTTAAACAGCTTGTAAAATTTGGTACAAATTCCGAGCAGGTTATTGAATCAAAAATTGAGAATAAAGAATTTGAAAGTTATACGGAAAATATCCCTGTTACGCTTACTGCAAAAGTGAAGGCCAACCAGTTGATGGAAAGAGCAGGCAATAAAATTTTATTGAAAATAGGTGAAGTGATTGGACAGCAGGTGGAAATGTACCAGGAAAAACCAAGACAGTTTCCGATTGACATAGATTATCCGCATGTATTATACAGAACTATCCGCATTGAAATACCTCAGGACTACAAAGTAAAAAATCCCGAAAGTTTAAATATTCGCCAGGAATTTCCTGAATCGCAACCCAGCATGCGTTTTGAGTCTTCATAC
>JANPJC010000073.1:0-17276 GCA_031425315.1 Chitinophagales bacterium | reverse complement strand
CCATGACGGAGGGCATACATTGCCAGCCCTACCCTGCTTTTCACATCCAGCCGGGTAAACAGGGTGTCCCTGATCCCATCAATTGCTCTTGGGTTCATATTCATTTTCAGTGCTATTTCTTTATAAGTCATTTCTGAACAGGCCAGTTTTAAGAATTTAAGCTCATGGTCGTCCAACATAATTTTTTGAAATAAAGGCGTTTTGTTATCACTATCCTTGAATAATCCTGCCAGTTTACTTGACGTGTGCGCTGAATAATAATATCCGTTCTCCATTACAGATTGGATAGCGAACATTAGTTCAGTAGGATGAACATCTTTTTTCATAAAACCTTTTACACCTGCTTTCAATAATCGGATTAATACGAGTTCGGAATCATACATGGTGAGCATTAAGACGCTGATTTGTGGGTAATGGTTTTGCAGCCATTCTGCAGTCTCCTGTCCATCCATCACCGGCATATTTAAATCCAGGATGGCGATATCTGGTGTGTTGCTGGAATTTAATTTATCCAGAAATTCTTTTCCATTGGATGCTTCAATACTAACCAAACATTTTTCCGATTGATTGATCAGGCTCGCTAATGCATGCCGCAGTAAAATGTGATCATCAACAAGAGCCACTTTAATTTTCTGTTCCATTTTTTTCGGATTGTTTTTGCAGAGGAAGTTGAATATTTACTTGAGTACCTAGTCCTATAGCACTTTTGATCTCAGCTGTAGCTTCGATCATTTTTGCTCTGTTTTTTATGTTAGTAAGGCCCGATCCCATCTTTTTTGAGTGAAATGTCGACATTTTCTCCACGTCAAATCCGATTCCATTGTCTTCGATGGACAATTGTAAATGATCAGTATTGTAACGCAGTGATATCTTTATCGTTGTCGCTTTACTATGCTTGATAATATTATTACAGGATTCCTGAATGATGCGAAACATTATCAACTCTTTTTCACCTTCAATATCAGATGAGTCACCTTCTACTGTAAACTCAACATCAAATAGACCGCTTTTATTTAGTATTAGTTTCTCTGTTTCAATTGCATAAATTAACCCGTAAGATCTTATCAAATCGGAATCTAAAGATTTGGAGATGTCGTTTAAATCCGCAATCGATTTGCTAATCAGATCTACAGTGTTTTCGATTGTAGACTTTATATCTTTTATGTTTGAAGCATCCAAGACATTAAGATTTAATTTAGCCAATGTTAAAGTCAGACTAATATTATCATGAATCTCTTGTGAGATGTTTTTGAAAGTTTGTTCCTGAATTTCTAACTGAGTTTTCAAAATTGATTTTTCGTGATTCAAATACAGAATTTGAATGTCTTTCTTTAATTTGTTCTGATTCTTTTTGTACAGGAAAATAATTCCGAATATTAATGTCAGAAAGAGAAAAATTATGCTCGTAGTAATAATGAATAAATTTAATACTTGACTATTTGTAATTTGCATTTCAACGCGGCAGTAATTATTAGGTTAAAAAATATATAAGCCATGTCATTTAGTATCCAAGTTAAAGCAGCTATATCGGAATCAATGTATCTGAAATATGTAGCTAGGAAATATGAAGGACATGTAATGCTAAAAAAGATAAAAATTCCAGAGGTTATTATAAAATCTGAATTTTTTAATAATGGTAGAGAATTGGTAGAATCTAAAATTTGAAAAAAATGCGGAATAGAGAAAACTAGAAAAATCAGAGATTCATACACTAATAATGTTGGGTTGTACTGATCAATAATCTTCTTGTCATTAAATATGTCCACCAAGAGTATCAGAAGGCTACCTAAATATATAAGTGACAACGTGATTTTTGAATGTCGAAATGAAAGCTTTTTGTAGAAGTAGTAATAAATTACAGAATATTCTATTAAAGCATAATAGATAATTGAATTTTCAAAATCTAGTAACAATACTTGGATGGATGAGAGGCTTGCGTATATCATTTGCAATAATCCTGCAACGAATAACCATATAAAAACCCGATACTCTTTTAATTGTTGGTAGTTGATAACTAAAATGCTTATTGTGTAACAGTTAGTTATGAAGAAAATTACTCGAAGCAGCAATGTAATAATAGCGAAGCTCATAGTTGAAAATACGATTATCAGATTCAAACAAGGATGTAGAAAAACCAGTAACCATTAGAGAAAATCCTCCTCAAAATCCGGGAAAAAAACGTTGGTTGATATTATAAATCCATTTGTACCGGAAAAATCTAAACCCAACTGCCACGCCCAACCGTCATCTGATTAAAAAATGTAATATTAATTATTTTTGTAGTATTTCCCCTACGTAAATTCCGTATTTATCTCTACACCAGATTGAGTACATTTACCATTTCATGGTTGGCTGATTTACAGTATACTTGCAGTAGAATTAACCTTATTTTTAATATCATCCATACCCTCTAAAAAAACCAAATCTAATGTACAATCCCATGAGAAAGGACGAATCCGGAGAGCAGATCCGGGTGGCCATAGCTGATGACCACATCCTATTCAGAGCAGGCGTAAAAACGGCACTTTCCATGCAAAAAGATATCCGCATGGTAGGAGAAGCCGATAACGGCATGCAGCTGCTTAACCTGCTGAAACACATTACTCCCGACGTTATTTTACTGGACATTCAGATGCCCATAATGGACGGTATCACCACGCTTCCGGAAATCAAAAAACTTTACCCCGATATTCGCGTAATTATGCTCACAATGCATAACGACCATTCTATGATTTCTAAGCTCATGGAGCTCGGTGCAAATGCCTACCTGACCAAAAATTCAGATTCTGAGGTAATCTACGAAGCGGTAAAAACTGTTCATGAACAGGAATACTTCTTCAATCAACTAACCAATAAGGCTTTAATCGATGGTTTACGTGTTAAACGACAGGCCGAGGCCAGCATGCCTGTAGATGCGAAATTAACCGATAAGGAAATTACGATCCTCAAAATGATGTGCGAAGAAAAAAGCACTAAGGAAATTGCGGACCTTGTAGACCTGAGCCCACGTACGGTAGAAGCTATTCGCGATAAACTTAAAAATAAAACCGGCGCCAAATCAATGGCAGGCCTGGTAATGTACGCAGTGAAATCTGGTATTATCGAAAACAAATAAGTTTTACCGTCGGCAATGGTTAAGCTAATTTTGCCGCATGTCTTCCTTTTATTGCTACGACGGAAAATTTATTCCATCCATTGACCCCATTATCAGCCCCGATTCAAGGGCATTCCGGTATGGGGATGGTGTATTTGAGACTATCCGACTGATCCCTGGCGAAATTCCGCTGTGGGATTATCATATTAAACGATGCCTGAAAGGAATGGAAACTCTGGGTTTCGAATTATCCCCTTTTTTAACGCCCGACTCCCTGATTGAGAAGATTTTTCAGCTCATTAAAAAAAACGGAATTCATGGCCAGGCGCGTATCCGAATAATGTTTTTCAGGGATAACGGCGGTGTATTTGACCCCGTTTCCAATAAACCACATTATATTATCCAGGGATGGGACCTTCCGCAGAATTACCAGAAACTCAATGATAATGGGCTTGATATAGTGGTTTTTCCATCTGCCCGAAAGTCTACCGACTATCTTTCTAATCTGAAAACCAATAATTTTCTCTGTTACCTGCAGGGAGCCGCCTATGCAAAAAAACAACAGGCTAACGAAGCGCTCATTTTAAATTGTTTCGAGCGCATCGCAGATGCCTGTACCGCCAACCTATTCTGGTTGAAAAATGGTAAGCTTTTTACCAATCCACTATCAGAAGGCCCGGTTGCCGGCGTAATGCGGGCTTATCTGCTGGATCAGCTTCCGCGAAACAGCATTTCAATCAGGGAAGAAACAGTAACAGCAATACAATTGATGGAAGCAGATGAGGTGTTTTTTACTAACGCAACATATGGTATAAGGTGGATCAAGTCTCTCGGAAACAGGAAGTTTGAGAACACTATCACAAAAACTATATATCATAACTTTATCGTTCCTCTATTCAATGATTGAATCTGTTCAACATTTTTTGCAAATAAGGACATTTTGCTCAACCATCATCTGATGCCATTGTTACACCGCAGATGAATAAGACTGAAATGGCCATTTTCTGGTTCAGACGCGACTTGCGTCTTGATGATAATGCAGGGCTGTACCACGCATTGAAGTCCGGAATGAAAGTAGTTCCACTCTTTATTTTTGATCGCGAAATTCTGGATCAGCTCGAAGACAAAAAAGATCGGAGGGTAGAGTTTATATACAATTGCGTCAGGGAAATTTATTTTGAATTTGCTGAAATGGGAGTAGCGATGGAAATACACTATGATACCCCCGCAAAAGTATTTGCCACCCTGTTGAACAGGTACACCATCAGTGCCGTATTCGCAAATCACGATTATGAACCATATGCACTTCAGCGTGATGAAAAGATCAGGCAATTATTAAGCGCCCATTCTGCATATTTTAAAACTTTCAAAGATCAGGTGATTTTTGAAAAATCGGAAGTGGTGAAAGATGATGGTAAACCTTATACTGTGTTTACTCCTTACAGCAGAAAATGGAAGGCCGCATTAAATGAGTTTTATCTTTCGTCGTACCCTGTTAAAAAATATTTTTGCTTTTTCCATCAACAAAAAAAATTAGAAATACCCTCACTGCAATCAATGGGTTTTGAAAATGCAGGCCTTCCTTTTCCTTCAAAAAATGCGCGAAAAGATCTAATCGCTAATTATAGTGGAACCAGGGATTTTCCTTCGGTGAATGGAACATCGAGGTTGGGTATTCACCTCCGGTTTGGTACCATCAGTATCCGCGAATTGGCAACAAAAGCGAAGGCCTTAAATGAAACTTTTCTCAATGAATTAATTTGGCGCGATTTCTATCATATGATTTTATCGCAGTTTCCTGCAGTAGGTGAAGGGCGCACTTTTAAACCTGAATATGAATTCATTGAATGGAGAAACAATGAAGAGGAATTTCAAAAGTGGTGTGAAGGACAAACAGGCTACCCGATTGTAGATGCAGGAATGCGCGAACTTAATGAAACAGGATTTATGCATAACCGTGTCAGGATGATAACGGCCAGTTTTTTATCCAAACATCTTTTAATTGACTGGCGCTGGGGTGAAGCCTATTTTGCGCGTAAACTACTTGACTTTGATCTGGCGGCAAATAATGGAGGCTGGCAATGGGCGGCCGGCAGTGGATGTGACGCAGCGCCCTATTTCAGGATCTTTAACCCAACGCTGCAAACACAGCGTTTCGATAAAGATTTAAATTACATAAAAAAATGGGTACCTGAACTTAGCGAATTTTCATATCCACAGCCCATCGTTAATCACGAATTCGCCAGAAAAAGATGTCTCGAAGTGTATTCAAAAGCGTTGAAACCAGGTTGATGATTCAATGTCGTTGAAATAAGAAAAAATCGAACTGCCTAGCGGTGTTTTTCTGAACCGTATCCTCCTCCATTGCACTTCGGCGGACAGGTAGACATATAGTTAAATACGAAGGAGATTTCTATTTGCTCTATGTGACTCCTATGTGGCGGGTATTTCCTTGGGAGGCTATTCCACAAGAGCTGTAAAGTTTGATCCGTTCCGTTCCTTAATTCAAAGACATTCGTTGATGATTAATGATTAGATTATACCAATTCCAATTTTGGGATCCATGGGCTTTAGAAATTTACCTGAAAGAAGTTAATAACAGTAATGAATACACGTTACGGATTACAGACAACTTTTTAAATTTAATACCGAAGAAATCTTAATTCAGTCCTTTTTTAGGGTTTTGAATCGATGTTAAACACTTTGCTTCTCTCAGGCCTGCCAATAGCAAGGCTCCGAAAACTCAATTTGTTTTCTCTCATTCACTTATTGACCTATTCACACTTTCACCTGATAGAGCAAATTCTAAACTACACAAAGATCTCATACGATCCAGCCACAGGTTCCGGATGTATCGTGGAGGCGATTTCCATCAATTTCCAAACCGCAGCCCTGCCGGTTTTTCCCAGTTCTAAACTAAAGTCATTTACGTATAAATTGATATGGCTTCGCATAACTTCTTCATCCATTTCCTGTGCATTTTCTTTTACATAATCCGGCAATTCAGGATAATTACCGAAGGCATATTCCAGGCTTCTTTTGATGACCCTATCAACTTTTTGCATTACACTATGATCAAGATCTCTCCGCATCACAACGCCTCCTAACGGAATCGGATGACCTGTATTTTCTTCCCAGACCTCCCCAAGATCAGCGAGTTTCACTAAGCCTTTTGAAGAATAGGTAAAGCGGCTCTCATGAATAATCACACCGCTGTCAGCCATTCCGCTGAGTACCGCTGATTCAATCTGGTTGAAGGGCATGAATAGTTTTTTCTTTGCGTCCGGAAAAGCAAGGGAAAATAGAAGATGAGCAGTAGTATGAATTCCCGGTAATGCAATGGTCCCATTTGGAACTTCCTGTTCAATATCCATTAAAGGATGTTTGGCAATCAGTAAAGGGCCGGTTCCGGATCCGAGTGCTCCACCACTGTTTAATACCCGATAATCGGGAATTACCAATGGCAGCACTCCATAGCTGATCTTTGAAATATCTGTTTCACCAGCAAGTACAAGGCGGTTAAGATTCTGAATGTCTTCAAGCCGTACTTCAAATTCAAGGCCTTCTGTGTCTATTTTATTATGAACCAGTGCATCGAAAATAAAGGTGTCATTAGGGCATGGAGAAAAACTAAGCGATAATTTCATATGGGTTGATGTTCTGCAATTTTATTAATCAGCAATATAACCTGTTCATTCAATGCTTTAATAGCCTGTGGGATTTTCCATTGCTTTTTATCACGCACGCCAACAAGATTCGATACCGCCCGCAGCTGTACAAACGGGATGGCTTCTTCCAGACAAACCTTATGAACCGCTGCACCTTCCATGCTTTCAATTACCGGCGTATACCTGGCAATATATGTTTCAATTCTCCCTTTTGAAGTAGTGATTTCATTTACCGACACTGCGCTCACCTGGCAAAGGCCCGATTTCTCCAGTATCTGGTGATGAAAATTGACCAGCTTCTTTTTGGTGTAAGGTGCCAGGTCCGGATCAGACAGCCTCATATCGAAATGATCTATCCATTCACCATTTTCAGTTACGCCTAAGTCGCCAACGATGTCGTCTTTAATTGCCACCACGGTGCCTGGAGGAAAAAGCTGACTGAAGCTTCCTCCGATGCCGCCCTGGATAACCAACTCAGGCTTCTCCCTGCAGACGTGTCTTGTTAGCTCAAAAGTAGTGTTCATGAGCCCGATGCCGGTTACCAGGCAAATGATCCGGTGATGTGATTGCAGGTAGAGACGCTCGGAAAGGTACTCCCTTACCGGTTCAATTTCCTGGTTTGTTGCTGCAACCACTGTAATTTTCATCCTGCAAAATTGCACAATTCCGCTTAATATTTGTATGATATTGATGGCTGAAGGGGTAAAGCCATAGTTATCGTCAGAGAAGGGTTTTTATATCTTAAACCCTGCTTACCTTTGCCATCCGTTTAAATACCGACGGTTTGTAACATGGTTTACTTGACGAGGCTGGAACATTTTAATGCGGCACACAAACTCTACAACCCCAAATGGAGTAAAGAGCAAAATGACGCGGTTTTTGGTAAATGCGCCAATGAAAATTGGCATGGCCATAATTTTGAACTATTGGTAACCGTAAAAGGGAAGCCGGATCCGGAAACGGGATTTATTGTGGACGCAAAATGGCTGAGCGGAATTATAAAAGAGCACATAACGGAAAAACTGGATCATAAAAACCTCAATCTGGATGTAGACTTTATGAGGGATAAAATGTGTTCCATCGAAAACCTGGTCATAGGCATCTGGAACCAGCTGGCACCGCTTATTCCTGCAACCGTTACCCTTCATTGTATTCGTTTAGTAGAAACTCCAAGGATATATGTGGAATATTTTGGCGAATAGCGCTTAAGCTGAACATTTCCATACCCCTGACGTTATAATGTGACTTTGCAGAAATCAGCGCTCCCTGCAAGTTGATAAAATGATAAATGAGTGTGATGGAAAATAAAGTTGCTGTTTTTCGCAAAGAACATTTTAATGCTGCACACCGGCTGAATAATCCGTCGTGGAGTATGGAGCGTAACCAAGAGGTTTTTGGTAAATGTAATTTGCCGCATTACCACGGGCATAACTATGAACTCATTGTTCAGGTGGCTGGTTACCCGGATCCTGAAACAGGATATGTAATGGACATGAAAGTGTTATCGGATATTATAAAGGCGAACGTGCTTGACAAATTCGATCATCGCAATCTGAACCTTGACACACAGGAGTTTAAAAATCTCAATCCCACTGCAGAAAATATCTCAATAATAATATATAATCTGCTCAGGCCTCATATTCCGGCTGAACAGGATTTGATTATTACCTTATATGAAACACCAAGAAATTTTGTGAGGTATCCGGCCTAGGATTATTAATTATTCTGACAAAATCAACTGTAATATATTATCATGGCCTATAAGAAAGTAGAGCATTACGACGAAGATGTTACTGCAAAGCTGATGACAAGTTATAAGGACACGCTAACTCATCTTGGTGAAGATCCTGAAAGAGAAGGCCTTTTGAAAACACCTGAACGTGTTGCCAAAGCCATGCAGTTTCTTACCCAGGGATATCAGATTGATGCCAAAGCCATATTAAATTCAGCGAAGTTTCATGAAGATGTGAGTGAGATGATTATTGTGAAAGATATTGAATTGTATAGCCTGTGTGAACATCATATGTTACCGTTTTATGGGAAAGCCCATGTGGCGTATATTCCAAACGGTTGGATTACAGGGCTGAGCAAAATTGCGCGGGTTGTGGATGTTTACAGCCGCAGATTACAGGTACAGGAAAGATTGACAACTCAGATATTGAATGCCATTAAAGACACACTAAATCCAATGGGCGTGGCTGTAGTGATTGAGGCTAATCATTTGTGTATGATGATGCGCGGAGTGCAAAAACAAAATAGCACCACCACCACTTCAGCTTTTTGGGGTGAGTTTGAACGAAACGAATCACGGAGTGAATTTATCAGGTTAATTGGATCGAAACTTCATTGAGCTAACGGAAAAGGTCAGCCGTTTGCTGTGTGAAACGTAATCGGGAAAAACTTCCTTTCTGTGAATACTCCCTCAAGTTGCGCAGCCACTTTTAAGCGTGTCACAGATAAATCGTTAATTTCGCTGCTCAACTTTATTTATGATCCAGGCTTACATTTTCCCCGGACAAGGCGCACAGTTCCCCGGGATGGGAAAAAGTCATTACGATAATAATGCTTTTGCAAAAAAACTTTTTGACCAGGCTAATGAAATTCTGGGATTTTCAATAGCTGAAATAATGTTTTCAGGTACTGAAGACGACCTGAAGCAAACGAATGTTACGCAACCTGCTATTTTTCTCCATTCAATAATTGCTTTCAAAAGTATCGAGGGGGCACAGCCGCATATGGTTGCAGGTCATTCCCTTGGTGAATTCACGGCACTTGTTGCAAATGGTGTTCTTGGTTTTGAAGATTGTTTGCAATTAGTGAGTTTAAGAGCACAGGCAATGCAGAAAGCATGTGAAATTATTCCTTCAACAATGGCAGCAGTACTTGGGCTTGCAGATGAAAAAGTGGAAGAAGTTTGCGCTGAAGTATATAAAGAAACTGGAGAAGTGGTTGTTCCTGCAAATTACAATTGTCCGGGACAGCTAGTGATCAGCGGCTCAGTAAAAGGGATAGAAATTGCCTGTGAAAGAATGAAAGCTGCCGGCGCGAAAAGAGCATTGGTTTTGCCTGTAGGCGGAGCCTTTCATTCACCTTTAATGGCGCCTGCTAAAGAAGAACTTGCAGCTGCAATTAAATCAACAAATTTTCACCAGGGCTCATGCCCGGTTTATCAAAACATATCTGCCCGGGCTGTTAACGACACGGCCGAAATCAAACAAAATTTAATTGATCAGTTAACGGGAGCAGTAAAGTGGACGCAAAGTGTACAATCGATGATTAAAGATGGAACCACTTCTTTTATTGAAGCAGGCCCTGGAAAAGTACTGCAGGGACTGATTTTAAAAATTGATAAAACAGTTAGCGTGTCGGGAGTCAATTGAACAGACGGTAGACAGTAGAGAACAGCCAATACAGGTTTTACGTTTTAAGTTCTACGTTCTACGTTAACAGCCAATACAAGTCGGTAGACAGTAGACGGTAGACAGTAGAGAACAGCCAATACAAAGTTTACGTTTTACATGAACAACCAATATAGGTTGTAAGTTTTACGTAAATCCATCGACTAATGGCAGTTGATTTTGGATGACAACGTATACGAAAATTCAATTTTTGGACACAGAGAGCCACAAAAGAACAAAGGACACAGAGGAACAGCCAATGCTGTTGTGCAGAAAGAGTATTGATCTTATATTTGTCCTTTGTAAATAAGAATTGCAATATCTTGGTCTGGCTGTTCATTCACGATTCACGATTGACGATTCACGAAGGTGAAGGCTGTTCCAAGCGCCGCGGCGAGATTATGCTTCTCATTTTAAGATTTTCCTAAATCAACATTAAGAATACAATTGATCCATTCAGGATCAAATTTTGTATCGAATTTTTTGTAGAAATTTATGGCAGGTTCATTCCACTCCAACACTTGCCAAACTACTCTTTTTAGTTTTTTCTCCTTCGCTTCTTCAATCAACGCATCAAATAATAATTTACCGATTCCCTTCCCACGCATTTTTTCTGATACCAATATATCTTCGAGATACATGGCCTGGCCTTTCCAGGTACTGTAACGGATATAATATAATGCAAAACCTTCGACCGTTTTCATACCATCTTCTTCCACCTCGGCTACAAATGCCCACCATATTGGGTTTGCGCCGAATCCACTTTCCACAAAATGTTCCATCGTAACGGTTACTTCATCGGGCGCTTTTTCATATACAGCAAGCTCTCTTACCAATTCCATTAATCTTGTGCAGTCATCCTGAATTGCTCCTCTGATTTTTATTTCCATTTTTTCTAAATGTTCTTTTAATAAATCTTCTATCCTCACTATTTTTTTCTGTCAGCTTTAAAAATGCCATTCGGTTGGATAAAACTAAGCGCAATGACCATGTTGTTTTCAAGATCAAATTTCACACTATATCCTTTAGCAATTTTCAAATTAAAAAGGTGTTCACCAGCTGGTACTAATTCATAGTCAGGTTGACCGGGAACCAGCACCATCAATGTTTCCGGATCTCTGATATATACTTTTACTGTACCGCCGCTTAAATTATAATCCCCTGTATATTTTCCCAGATCTGCTTTCCCAATTTTTATTTCCGGCGGAAGCTTTTCAAAAATAATATTTTTCACTCCTTGTTCGAGTTGTGACTCAACGTTGGTGATGTCTCCATTGTCGGCGAAATTGAATTTTATTTTTTGCGTGGTTTTAGGTATTTCTGTTTCATCTGTACTCCTGATACTGAATACATCATAATGATAATGTTGCAAATAGCTTGTTGTTCGTTTACCTCCTTCATTATAATCAACCCAAAGTGTATCTCTTTCTGAAAAGATTTTCAATATACCATACCCTTTGTCTTCATATCTGCCGGCGTAGTCAGCTATTTCATGTGAAGGTTTGGTATTCGGTTTTTTACCCATCGAATCAGCGTTGGGCAGACTCTTTACAGATTCTGTTGCCTTTTTTACCTGGGCAAGTTGCAAAGCACTCCAATCACGATAAGTTAACTTAAGCATCTTATCGGCAATAAAATTGCGAATGGCTGTTGTAGGTCCGCCCTGATTTGTCACTACAAAAATCCCGATACTATCTGAAGGAAAAAAGCCAGTTGATGTGATAAACCCATCAATGCCGCCACCATGTTCAACCCTGAAATGTCCACGATAGCTTACCATTCCCCATGCTAATCCATAGTTGCCAAAATGTACATCAGGGTTTTCCGTGCCAGGTAATCCAATACTACTCACAACATGAGGCGTAATTGCCTGATTGCGATAACTGGCTGGGATAATTTGTTTGTTATTAAACTTGCCATCATTAATCCAGGTAATCAGCCAGTTGGCCATGTCTTTTGCTGAACTGTTAATTGATCCTGCCGGTCCGATTGCATCAATATTCCGGTACGGTATTTTTTTTATTTTTTCATCCTTTACCTCATAGGCAAATGATTTATCGGTAGATTTTTCCATTCCATCAATATTCATAACCGTGTTCGTCATACCTAGTGGAATCAATATTTTCTGTTTCAAATTTTCCTCCCAACTCTTCCCGGTGATTTTCTCTATTACAACCCCCTGCGACATAAACATGAAATTATTATACTGATAACGTTCCCGTAATGCGGCTGAGGGTTCCTGGTATTGAATTCGTTCCAGTAATTCTTTACGGGATGCTGTAGATCCGTACCAACTAAAATCGTGTCTGGGCAATCCTGTGCGATGACACATCATGTCCCTTAATGTTACATGATTATTTGTGTACTCATTCTTGAACTTTAATTCCGGCAGGTAGTCACGAACCGGTTTATCCAGACTGAGTTTGCCATCACCTTCAAGCATTCCCAGCATCGAAGCTGTAAATGCTTTTGTGCAGGAACCAATGGCAAACAAAGTATTTTCTGTTACCGGAAGTTTATTTTCATTATCACGGTAGCCGAACCCGCCTACATATATTACTTTGTTTTTTTCAACGACTGCAATGGTCACTCCCGGCGCATTCCATTCTTTTAGTACCCTTAGTGCGAAGGTGTCAAGGCCAGCAAGCCTTTTGTCTGTTGGTTTCTGCGCAAATCCCAAAGAGCAGGTAAACAGCATCGTTATGGCTAATAAAAGAGTTGAAGGTCTCATTACCTTAAGTGTTTTGGTTTATTGTTAAATGTATGAAATCTTATGTGTGATATCGCCTAAAAAATTTTCAGAGATAGGGCTTTACCCAATCATCAAAAAATGAAAATCCCCTGCTTCCAACCATCATGTCTAAAACTTTTCCATGTTGATCGAGTAATATGGAAACCGGGCGCGTATTAATTCCATCAAGTGTGATGTTACTGCTTGTAACTACTCCGGTGGTAAAACTGAAATTCTTGTCACTGAGATAATCCTGAACAGTCTGTTGATTTTCATCGGAAACAGCGATGATCTTTAATCCCCTGGTTAAATATTTTTTTTGAATACTGTCCAGGTGTGGCATTTCTTTTCTGCAGGGACCACACCAGGTTGCCCAATAATTTATGATGGTAAGTTTTCCTAACGTATTTTCAATTGCAAACTCCGTATTTGAATTTGTTTCACGGAACCGAAAAGTTGGAAATACTTCATTTTGCGATTGCATTACCTTATCAAAAGGTGCCTGGTAATTTTTTTGAATGATAAATAATGCAAAAGCTCCAATGGCGATACTCACAAGATCACTGGCAACAGATTTCAGAACTTTTGATTTTGCAGTATTTAATTTTTTTGATTGCAGTATTGTCTTTGCCATAGTGAATATACTGTAGGCAATCACTATCCAAATAATTATTCTGATCCAGAAAATAATTGAAATTGTCATTGTATTAAGTGAGTGCCTGGCTCAGATCAGCAATAATGTCGTTGATGTTTTCCATTCCAACACTCATTCTGATTAAACCATCAGAAATTCCATATCGGATCCTGTCTTCCTGCGGTACACTGTAATGAGTCATTGAAGCCGGATGGCAAATTAATGTGTCACAAGTTCCGAGAGAAACGGTTCTGGTACACATCTGCAGCTTATTCATAAATGTGGTGCCTGCTTTCAATCCGTCCTTTAATTCAAAGCTCATCATCGCTCCGGGATGACGCATTTGTTTTTTTGCAACTTCAAAGTCCGGGTGTGAAGACAGTCCGTTATAATTTACCTTTTCCACGGCAGCATGTTTTTCAAGAAAAATTGCAATGGCAGCTGCATTACTGCAATGCCGGTCCATTCGCACTTCCAGTGTTTTCATTCCATTTACCAAAAGGAAAGCATCAAATGAATTGCTGTTTCCACCGAGCAGCCGATGTACTTTGGTGGCTTTTGTTTTCATGAATTCAATATCACGACCAAGCAACACTCCGCCGATTGCTGTACCATGTCCATTTAAAAACTTTGTGGTGGAATGAACGATGAAGTCTACTCCAAATTTAAATGGCTGCTGTAAATACGGTGTAGCGAATGTATTATCACAGGCAATGATCTTCCCGTATTTCTTTCCCAGCTTTGATAGCTCGTCAATATCTACACACTGAATTGTTGGGTTAGCAGGTGTTTCGAGATAAATCATTTTGATCTCCGGATTATTCTTCAAAATTTCTTCTGCAATATTGAGATTACGCAGGTCAACAATTAAAGAGCCAATATTCATATCGGTCATCACCCGGTTCAACAGATCCTGCGTTCCGCCATAAAGGGAAAAATGAGAAAGGACTTTATCACCGGGTTTTAAAGTTGAAAAGAATAACGAACTGATAGCAGCCATCCCCGATGCATGTAAAATAGCTTTTGCCAGTATCGGATTGCCGCTATTATCTTTAACTCCAAAAGTTTCCATCGCTGCAATCTTTTCTTCAGCTTCATTCATTGTAGGATTGCCCCATCTTGAATAAATATATCCTGGCTCTTCACCACTAAACCGGCGCATACCTTGTTCTGCCTCATCAAATACATAAGTGGATGATGCATAAATAGGTGTAAGATGCGCGTACATCGCTTCTGTTTCGTGTCCACCATGAATAGCCAATGAGCTGAAACCTTCGTAAATAAATTCTTTCTGATCCATGTTCGTCTGAGTGTTGAAGAGGATCAAAAGTACGGAAGCAAAGCCATTGAGTAAGGGTGAATTCTGAAGTGCGAAGTGCGAAATGCGAAGTGGGAAGTGACAGCCATCTACTGCGTGAATCGTGAATCGTCAATCGTCAATGAACAGCCCCTTGGCATGGCTGTTCTCTGCTTTCTGCTCACTTCTTACTGCTCACAGGTCGATGAGTGAATTCTGAAGTGCGAAGTGCGAAATAGGAAGTGGGAAGTGAACAGCCAACTCAGGAAGACGGAAGACAGAAGACGGTAGTCGGTAGAGAACAGCCAATACAAGTTCTACGTTTTACATTGGATATTGGTTTATCACACAGAATGCTTGCAGTTAATACTCGACCACTTTAAATAGCCTCCAGCTTTAGCTGGAGGAAAGGAAAAAAGCACGAAGTGCGGAGTGGGGAAGTGAACAGCAGTGTTATGCGTGAATCGTGAATTCTTACAGCCCCCGGTATGGCTGTTCCTGCTTACTGCTTACTTCTTACTGCTCACTTAACCTAATACGCCCACTTCACCAAAGTCGATCCCCAGGTAAAACCACCGCCGAAAGCCGCAAGTACGATATTATCCCCTTTGTTGAGTTTTTTACGGAAATCCCATAAGCATAATGGAATGGTTGCGGCCGTGGTATTGCCATAGTTCTGAATATTCATCATCACTTTTTCTTCCGGCAAACCCATGCGATGAGCGGTAGCATCTATAATTCTTTTATTTGCCTGGTGAGGTACAAGCCAGGCTATATCATCAGCTTCAAGATTATTTCTTTGCATCAATTCATACGACACGTCGGCCATCCCTGTAACTGCAAATTTAAAAACCGCCTGTCCTTCCTGAAAAATGAAATGATCTTTATTGGTTACTGTTTCGACTGAAGCGGGCCTCAGGGATCCACCACCTTTCATATGTAAATATTTTGCACCACTGCCATCGCTTTTCAGGATACTGTCCATTACTCCGTATCCATCAATATTGGGCTCCAGTAAAACCCCGCCGGCGCCATCACCGAAAATGATGCAGGTGGTTCTGTCGCTGTAATCAACTATAGAACTCATTTTATCTGCACCAACCACTACCACTCTTTTGTACCTGCCACTCTCTACCAGTGCTGCCCCGGTGGTTAAAGCATAAAGAAAGCCACAACATGCAGCCAGAATGTCGAAACTCCAGGCATTTTTAATTCCCAGTTTTTCACTCGCAATATTGGCGGTTGAAGGGAAAAGCATATCAGGGGTAACGGTAGCTACAATCAGACAATCGATTTCTGAAGGACTGATACCTCTTTTTTCACAGATCAGTTGCACCACAGGTACAATCATGTCGGAAGTGGCCTTGCCTTCGCCTTTAAGGATTCGCCTCTCCGCAATTCCGGTGCGGCTCTTAATCCATTCATCGTTAGTATCCACCATCGTTGCCAGGTCGGCATTGGTTAGTTTATCTTCAGGTACGTATCCTCCCAGGGCTGTAATGGCTGCAGTTATTTTTGTTCGCATAATCTTACCGGGTCAATTTTGAGCCGCTAAAATACTAATTGCAGAACAAAGCAGAATAAATCAGCTGAAACGGTTCAGCTTTTGTTATTAAAACGGCTATTTTTGCGCCCTTAACCGGTACGATGATTGCATACCTCAGCGGAACTTTCACATCAAAATCGCCTTCCTTAGTGTACGTCGACGTCAACGGTGTCGGCTACGAAGTGCAGGTGAGTTTGAATACGTTTTCCAAAATCCAGGATCTGGATAAGGGTACTCTTCTAACTTATTTGCAGATAAAGGAAGATGCTCATACCCTTTTTGGTTTTTTTGATAAATCAGAAAAAGCGATGTTTATCCAGCTGATCAGCATCAGCGGGGTAGGGGCAACAACAGCCAGAATGATGCTTTCCGCACTGAAACCTGAAGAGATTTCACAAGCCATTATTCAAGGCAATACCAGGCTGCTCGAAAATGTAAAAGGAATAGGTAAAAAAACAGCAGAGAGAATCGTATTAGAATTGAAAGATAAAGTGGGGAAAAAAGAATTCGAAACAAGCAATTCCGCGTTAATAAACAATACTTTAGAACAGGATGCGTTAAATGCACTTGTAGCATTGGGCATTCCTCGTTCAGGTGCAGAATCCGCCATCAGAAAAGCCCTTGCTTCAGGTAGTTCAGGTAACAATTTGGAAAGTTTAATTAAAAAAGCCTTACAGTCTATTTGAGTTCAACTCTACCTAACCACAAGCAGGCGAAAAATTGGCGAGACGTTTAGTCACCATATCTCTTCTTTGGATTTTATGGAGTGCTGTTTTTTCCGGAAACGCAAATGCGGCACCGGAAGGGCATGTTCCATTATTGATCCAGCAAACCGATACTTTCCCCGGGAGAGACTCGCTGCGCTATCCTATTACAGATCGCAGAGCCAATAAGCTCATCAATCCATC
>JANPJC010000072.1:0-22929 GCA_031425315.1 Chitinophagales bacterium | reverse complement strand
TTCCATTTATATTTTTTAAATGAATCTGATGTTCTATCGAAATAGTAGAAACCCTCCCCCCTTACCTGCAGAAATATTTTGCCCTGCCTGTCTTCAAATAAATAGCGGGCCGCGCTGTTTACAATTGCATTTCCCTCGTCATCCGGAATAGGATAGGGCTTTAAGCTGTAGCCATCATACCTTACTAAACCATTCTGCGTCCCCAGCCATAGATACCCGTAGCGATCCTCTACACTGGATTGCACAAATTCCTCAGGTAATCCGGTAGATACGTTCAGTGTATTGAAGTAGGGCTTTTTCGGTTGTGCGTTAACATGAGCACATGTAAAAAGTAATATTGTAATAAATAGTTTTTTCATGTTTGACCTTAATTCCGAAGGATTGTTATGAAATTCGAAGGGAGAATAGCGAAGTACAAAGTAAGAAAAAACATCGTATGAAGTACGAAGTTCGATGGGCGAAGTACGAAGTGTAAAGTGAACGAAATGCATGCGATCTTCCAGTATTTCCCAACTGCGGTTTTTCAAATACGAAGTACGATGGGCGAGTTTGGTTTTATGAACATCATAAGAATAACTGCAGCATACGGGGGGCGAAGTGGGAAGTAATGCCACTTTCGAATAGCGCTTGTCATACATCATATTTAAGAATGATGACAAACTCTGCCCCCGTACCCTCCTCACTTTTCACTTTTATTTCTCCGCCATGTGCTTTTACAATATCATAACTCAGGGATAATCCTAATCCGGTTCCCTGGCCTGTTGGTTTAGTAGTGAAAAAGGGTTGAAAAATCTTTCCTTTGATAGCCTCAGGAATACCATTTCCATTATCCTTCACCGTAATGTGAATATTGTTGCCTGATTTTTTTGTGGACAACCAAACAGCCGGCAAATATGTATCCGTCATTTCCATGTTACCGCCTGTTCGTTTTGACCTGGCATGTACAGCGTAAAATGCATTGCTGAGTACATTCAAAAGTACCCGGCTGATATCTTCCTGGATAACTTCAATCTCACCAATAGAAGGGTCATAATCAGTATGGATATCTACATGTAATGTGTTGTCTTTACCTCTCAGGCCATGGTAAACCAACCTGAGATATTTATCTGCAAATGCATTCAGGTCCGTCATTTCTTTTCGATCACTTCCCGGCCGGCTATGCAGCATCATACTTTTAACGATCGCATCTGCACGCTTGCCATGGTGACTGATCTTTTCCAGGTTCTGTTTTACATCTTTGAGAATTGAAAGTATGACAGTATCCTCATCGACGAGGCTATTTTCTTTTGCCTGCCCGCCGGGGCTCGGCAGGCGGGCCTTTTGCCTATTGCCTATTGCCTCCTCTGCTTCTGTAATCATTTCGGCTGATACTTCAGAAAAATTATTGACGAAGTTTAATGGATTCTGAATCTCATGCGCAATGCCTGAAGTGAGCTGACCGAGAGACGCCATTTTCTCCGATTGAATCAACTGCGCCTGTGTTGCTTTCAGTTCTGTATAAGCTTTTTCAATTTCCTTTGCATGCTCCAGCTCTTTTTCCCTTGAGCGCTCTCTTTCTTTTCCAAGAATATATCGTTTCTGATACAGGTAAACCTGCCAGCCCGCAATAATAAATAGAAGTGCATATAACGCATAAGCCCACCAGGTTTTCCACCATGGAGGCGTGATCAGGATATTCAATATTTTTTCACTGGTCGTTCCTTCGGCATTCACAGCCCTGATGCGTAGTGTATAATTGCCGGGTGGCACAGCAAAAAATGAGGCCACATGATCGGTTCCCAAATCACGCCACTGATTATCATAATTTTCCAGCTTGTACAAATACTTTATTGCTTCTGTCGAATTATAATTCACTGCTATAAAATCAAGTGAAAATGAATTCTGATTGTAGGCGAGTTCAATTTTATCGGTGTTCCAGACTGCTTTGGTCAGCAGACCATTTTTTTCCGGAAATATTTCTTTCCCTCCAATGATCAGTTGAGAAAAAGTTAAGAGTGGCGGCGTGCTACTGACATTAATTTCCGAAGGGCTGAACATATAGTACCCATTAGTCCCCCCGATAAATATTCGGCCGTTGTGCGCCTTGTAATTGTTTAGCCAGTTCCAGTTGGAAGATAATACACCATAATCGGCATTGAACCGCTGCACACGCTCCCGGTCAGCACTCAGCTTTAAAATTGTATTGCTGGTGGTAATCCAGATATTATGATCATCATCTTCCAGTAGATTTAAAATCTGTTCCAGCCCTTTTGAGAGTAGCGTATTGTTTAGTGGAACAAATTGATCACGCTTTTCATCAAAATAAAATAATCCCGCATCTGTGCCCGCCCAGATTTTTCCTTCTGCATCATTCAAAACTGCTCTTACAGAATACCCTTTCAGGTAATGTTTGAAAATTTTATTGGACTCAACAAATCTGTCAACACCACCGCCGTTGGCAAACCATACATTATTTTTTGAATCTTTTATGATGCTGTAAATCGTGGCACCTACAATTCCATTACTGTCTTCAGGGTTGTGGCGCCAGGTATCAAATTCACCGGTAGTCCGATGCAGCCTGCTCAGTCCCATCTCACCGCCCATCCAGAGATACTGATCGTTTTGAATTAAAATATAGTGCAGTGAGTCTAACGGTTTTGCGCCCGGACCTGCACTGTCCTTTTTTCTGATATGTGCAAAATTTCCGGAAAGGGGATCAAACAGATCCATACCACCATTGTGCGTGCCGATATACAATCTGCCCTTTTCATCAGGCTGTATGATAACGACGGAATTATGATTTAAGCTGTTGGAATTTTTGGGATCATGTTTCCAGTTTTTCTGCGCATTTGTATTTAGATTTTTACGATTTAGTCCTTTATCAGTTCCGAACCAAAGAATGGTATCGTTCGGTTCCAGGTAAAATGAATTCGGAGCATCTTTGTTCGGGTAAAAGGGAATCGTTTTTCTGCCATAGCTCGTCATATAAATACTACCCAACATCCCCGTCATCCAGGAGAGACTGTCTTTGGAAAGAAAAAAACGAAATGCACCGGATTCTTTAAATCCGGTAAGGGTATCCTTGTTGTAGTCAGACTTTATTTTCTTACCTGTATGCGAACCATAATGAAAGAGCTGTTTCGTTTCCGGATCATACCAGTTGACTCCATTTTCCATTGAACCGATCCAGATTTTACCCGCTTTGTCTTCCCTGATAAAACTGATTACATCGCCGTTGCCGATAGGTGAGATCGGGGGCCGGCTTAATTTTTCAGGATGTAATGAATCAAACAGATGTCGTGTAAATTTCCCGGTTTTCCTGTCAAGCGTATGCAGGCCATTACCTTGTGTTCCTACCCAGAAGTTACCCCGGCTGTCTTCATAAAGGGCGAATACATTAGGATCAATCAAGCTTTGCGGATCTTTCGGATCAGCTTTATAGTATTGCTGCTTGCCGGTAGCAGGATCGTAGCGGAACAGGCCACCAGCAACATCAGGACCACTAGAGAATAAATCTCCGTATGTAGACCAGATATTTCCAATCCTGTCTTCATAAAGGGTGAATACGGGCAATTCATTTTTCAGCGGTTGGTTATCGATTGTACGTTTAAAACGATTGAATTTGCCGGTTTTTGCATTGAACGTGTCGACGCCAAGGTGGGATCCCACCCAGACTCTTCCTCTACGGTCAACCATAACCGATGTTATTGAATCTGAAGCAAGGCTATTTGAATCTGACCGGTTAAATCTGTAATGCGTAAATCTATTCGAAACCGGATCATATTTGTCAACACCACTACCATACATTCCTATCCATATACTACCCGATGAATCCACCGCCAGTGAAATAATAAAATTACTTGCAGGTGAATTCACATTTTCCGGCTCATGCCTTAAAAATTTAAAATCTCTTCCATTGTACCTGACGAGTCCTTTTGCAAAACTTGAGAACCAGATATAGCCCTGCTGATCCTGGGTGATGGCATAAGCCGTTCCGAAATGATGCACCTTCTCATCAACCTGTACATTGAACTGCGGCTGCTGGGCGTAAGTGATGTCTGGCGATCCTGTCAGCAGTAAAATCAAGATTGTTATCCCCGGGAATATTTTCATCAGTATTTGATATGGTCAATTAAGTTAGTCCAAAAATTTATACAACTGATTTCTGTACAACTTAACAGGCTGCTCCTACTGTGTCCAAAAAGGCAGAATGCTATAAGCAGAAAGTACAGATACTACCATGTGCATTGCTGCAACCTGTATTTGCGTAAACCGTACTTCTTACAACGTAAAACTGCATTGGCTGTTCCTTTGTGTCCTCTGTTCCTTTGCGGCCTTCTGTGTCCAAAAATTTCAACTCCATTTTTACAATATATTGTAAATCTGGAATTCAATTCCATTTTTGCAACATTTTTGTAAATCTGGAACGTTTTGAAGTACGAAGTACGAAGTTATGAAGGCAGTCAGCATTTCGGAGCCTCCCGTTATCTATCTGCCTTCAATACAATGATAAATTCCGATCCCATTCCTTCTTCGCTTTTTACTTTTATCTCTCCGCCATGCGCTTTTATAATATCATAACTCAAACTCAATCCTAACCCTGTTCCCTGCCCTGTAGGTTTGGTGGTGAAGAATGGTTGAAATATTTTGTCTACAATTTTTTGCGGGATGCCATTGCCATTATCGCTTACAGCTATTTCCACTTTATCATTTATCTTTTTGGAACTTACTATAATGGTTGGTTCATAGCTGTCTGCCAACTGTTTCTTCTTTTCACTAACAGCATAAAAGGCATTGTTGTATAAATTCAATAACACTCTTCCAATATCCTGCGGAATGATATTGATGTTGCCAATTCCTTCATCAAAATCAGTCTTCAGTATTGCATTGAATTCTTTATCCTTTGCCCGGAGGCCATGAAAAGCAAGTCGCAGGTATTCATCAGCCAATGCATTAATATCCGTTGGTTCTTTTACACCCGTACCTTTCTGTGAATGCTGTAACATTCCTTTTACAATGGCATCGGCACGTTTACCGTGAAGATTTATTTTTTGCTGATTCCCGATGGCGCCATCGGCAAGAATAAGGGCTTCGTTGGTATTGCCTTTAATCATTTCTTCCTTCATCTCCGCCAGTAGTTCTTCGTTCACTTCTGAAAAATTATTCACGAAATTCAAAGGATTTTGTATTTCATGTGCTATGCCTGCTGTGAGTTCTCCAAGGCTTGCCATTTTTTCGGATTGTATTAATTGCTTCTGCGTCGCTTTTAATTCATTCAGCGCTCTTTCCACCTCACCGTTTTTCTCCTGCAGTATATAATTTGCTTTTTGCTTCTGGCGGTTATTGCGGTAAAGTAAGAATCCTATAGTACTAAATATGGTAATCAAAGCTATAATGGTTATCGTTTTTAGCTTGCCTTGCTTTTCAATTCCTTCCTGCTCCCGTTGCTGTATGGCTAATTGTTGATTGAATGCCGCCACCTGGAATTCCTGCAGCCTTTTCTTTTCTATGCTGCCAACACTATCATTTAATAATGTAGCCAGTCTTAAATAAGCAAAAGAACTGTCAGTATTTTTTTGATCCGAATAGTAATCTGAAATCATCCGGTAAGCAATTGCTTTCTCCTTTTCGTAGCGGCCAAGCGTAAAAGCCGCAAGGGCATCTTTGGCATAAAGAAAAGCAGAATCAGGTTGTTGTAAAGATTGGTAAAGCTGGGCTAATTGAAGACATGCACTTCCTGTGTGCCGGGGATTATCATGCTGCTCACTTACCTGTATAGCTTTTTGGTAATTTTCTCTTGCGAGATCAATATTTCCCAATTGCTCGTTGATCCTGCCGATGGATGTATATGTACTACCCTCAAATTTCCTGGCTTCAAAAGGCAACTTTGAATAATAATACAGTGACTTTTGTTGATATAAAAGGGCTGAATCAAACTGGTTCAGTTTCAGATAACTGTCGCCAATGTCAGGGTATATTCCGGCAAGGTTTAAAGTATCTCCTGCGGATTCCAAATGTGGAATTGCTTCATGGGCAACTTCAATCTGCTTTTTATAGTTACCAACATAGAGATAAAGGGATTCAAGAGCGGAATACAGTAAGCCGATTACACGGAGGCGGTACATTTGGGGTGTTTGTCCCTTTTGCAGACTCCCTGTTTTTTTTTCGTTGGAAAGGTCTCTGGTTATTTTAAGTCCCTGATTAATTACCTTAAGCGCCTCGGGATAATTTCCAGTCTTCATGAGCGGCCAGCTCATGTATGCCATCATTTCAGCCTTGTTCAATTGTAAGTCGAGTTTTTCCGCGATGTCTATTCCCTTGTTACAATAATACATACCACTATCAGCGTTGATATCATCGTAAAAGCCTCCCAGCATCGAGTAAGCACCCATACGTACGGTGTCATTAGCAGCATGCTGTAGTATATGATAGGCACTGTCCATTTGCCGCCGGGTTTGTCCTATTACTAACGCCGGCAATAATAGAGGCAGCAATATTTTACGTAAATAATTCATTCAATTAATTTAAAGCGGAGCAATAGGTATTTTGATTATCAACGCGGAGCCTTCCTTCTTCTATTTCCACCTTCAATCGCCCCCGTGTGATTTTACGATATCATCACTCAATGTTCATCCCAATCCTGTTCCCTGCAATGTAGGTTTGTCGTTAAGGAGGCAGTAAAAGAAGTGTGGGTACGAAGTGCGGAGTATGAAGTAAGAGTTAGGACTGTGGGCGCCGAAGCATTGCGTAGGCGACAGCAAACAGCCCTTCCGTAACCTTTCATCAGTTCACAGGTAAAGTAATGATAAATTCAGCTCCTTCTCCAACTACTGTCTTTACTTTTATCTCACCACCATGTGCTTTTATAATATCATAAGATAAGGAAAGTCCGAGACCTGTTCCCTGTCCCGTCGGCTTAGTTGTAAAAAAAGGTTGAAAGATCTTGTCCACTACTTTTTTAGGGATACCGTTGCCGTTATCTTTTACGCCAACAACTATTTTATTGTCCTGTTTTCCTGTGCTGATTGAAATGGTCGGTTCGTAATTGTTTGCCGTAGCTTCTGCCTTCGCTGATTTATCTGCCGAAGCTTCGGTAGACAAGTTAGCGGAAGAGGATTTTTCATTCACGGCAGCCGCCTCCGCGAATGCTCTGGTGTGCACCGCATAGAAAGCATTATTGTATAAGTTCAATAACACTCTTCCGATATCCTGCGGAATGATATCGATGTTCCCAATGCTTCCATCAAAATCAGTTTTTATTGTTGCATTGAAAGATTTTTCTTTTGCGCGAAGACCATGATACGCCAATCTTAAGTATTCATCACACAAAGCGTTTATATCTGTTGGTTCTTTTCTTCTTGTGCTTGTTTGCGAATGTTGCAACATTCCTTTAACGATGGAGTCTGCACGCCTGCCATGGTGATTGATCTTTTGTTCGTTTTCTTCGATATTATTTGCAATTTCTTTTACTTCGTCCATATTCCCTTTATCGATTTCTTCCTTCAATTCTGCGATCAACTCGGAATTTACATCTGAAAAATTGTTGACAAAATTCAAAGGGTTTTGTATCTCATGTGCAATGCCAGCAGTAAGTTCACCAAGGCTGGCCATTTTTTCGGATTGGATCAATTGCGCCTGGGTTGATTTCAATTCGGTCAAAGTGGTCTCAACTTTTTCTTTTTGAGATTGCAGTAAAATATTTGCCTTCTTTTTTTGCAGGTTATTCCTGTAAAGAAAAAAAGCTATTAAAAGAACGGCAGCTAAGCCACCCATGAATCCATATTGTTTAAGACGGTTTTCTTTTTCAACCTGCGCCTGCTGAATCTGTTGTTGGCGGTGTTGTTCTTCTGCCAGGGTTTTTTGAAGTTCCTGTACTTTTCTGGCACCATACATACTTTCGTTTACACTGTCGTATATCTTGCGGTAATAAAGGGCCTTTCTTACATCCAGTTTTTCGTATTCTTCTGCCAGCAACTTGCTGTTCTTGTAAATTCCCAATCTGTATGCAATTGAATTGGCTGCGTCGAGACCTTTATGAGCGTAATAAATGGAAGAATCACTTTCCTGTATTTTTTTAAAAAAAACTGCCATCGTTGCACAGGCCTCAGACTCTGAAAGATTATCCCCGTTTTCAATTGCTCCGGCGATACTTTCCATAGTATACTTAAATGAAGTTCTGCGATCACCTCGCCTGAACAAACAGTCCCCTAAGTTCGACAGCGCAACAGGATGCCAGAATTTATCGTTTATCGTCGCATCATAAAACTGTGACAGGTATTCGTATGAAGAGTCTAATTGGTATTCAAGATAAGACTGGCCAATGAGTAAGAGGTTAAATCGCATCCATTCCGGGGCTTCTTCATAATTAATAATTGACTTAAATAAGTCCTGGGACTTTTTAGCAATTTCTACGGCTCGGGAATAATCTTCAAGAAACCAATAATTATTACCTATGGATGAATAACAAATTGCTGTTTCGAGAATAAACCGCTCTTCTTCAGCAATCTCGAGGCTTCGATACAGGTAGTCAAATGATTTTGGATATTCTCCTTCTAACTGAATACCCAGTCCCAAAGCAATTAATGCTCTTGCCTTTCCCCTTGGATAATTTATTCGCTCTGTTAATTTCAACGCTTCATTTCCATACAGGTTTACGGTGTCGGGATAGAAACCGTTATATGCACTAGCCAACTGTGCCATGATCAGCACACGGCTCGTATCGTTTTTGGCAATTACCAGTTCATGTTTTAAACTATCTCTAAACTGATCCGTTCCGCCCACCTGCGAAAAGATGGTGCAGTAAGAAAACAGGTAGAAAATTATTATGTAAAAAGTTTTTATCATTCCAGCTCGTTAACCTGGTAATTGAATAGTAACCCCAGTTCTTTCATTCTTTTACTTCTAAATTCATCTGAATAATATCTCATTTTTATGTATTGAGCTCCTGAAGTTTTATCAGCTTCTGTTGTGTCACTCACTTGTACGTTCTGCTCAATATTGAACTAAGTGTTGCAGAGTACGACGCAGGAAAAGCTTAATAATCATACTTCAGCCGGTAACACAATTATAAATCTTGTTCCTTCCCCTTCTTTCGTCTCCACCTTCAACTCCCCGCCATGCGCCTTTACAATATCATAACTCAAGCTCAATCCCAATCCCGTTCCCTGTCCTGTGGGTTTGGTCGTAAAAAAAGGCTGGAATATCTTATCCAGTATTTTCTGAGGAATCCCATTACCATTATCCTTTATGCTGATCAGAACATTACCTCCCTCTTTCTTTGTACTGACGAAAACAGTGGGTTCAAAATTTTCCACTCCTGTTTTTTTCTTTTCATCCACCGCATGAAAGGCATTGTTGATCACATTCAAAATCACCCTGCCTATGTCCTGCGGAATGATATTTATATTACCAATGCTTTCATCAAAATCTGTTTGCAATGTTGCATTGAAAGAATTGTCTTTAGCTCTCATTCCGTGATACGCCAATCTCAAATATTCATCGGCAAGTTTATTGATGTCTGTAAGTTCTTTTGTCAACCCTGTTGTTCTGCTGTGTTGCAACATCCCTTTTACAATCGCATCTGCCCGTTTTCCATGATGATTGATCTTTTCCAGATTCTGTTTGATGTCAGCCAGTAACTCTGATACCAGTGGGGTGTTCACTCCTGCCTCCTGCCCTGCCTGTCCGGCAGGCAGGCTATTGCCTACTGCTTCATCCAGTTCTTCCACCAGCTCCAGATTCACTTCCGAAAAATTATTCACGAAATTCAATGGATTCTGAATTTCATGTGCAATACCCGCTGTAAGTTCTCCCAACGAAGCCATCTTTTCCGATTGAATGAGTTGTTTTTGAGTAGCTTTTAAATCTGAAAGTGTATTATTTAAGATTGTATTCGTTTTATGTTTCTGCCTGTTATTCATAAAAAATATGGTCGCAATTACAAGCAATACAACAATACAGGAGAGGAATAAATATTGTCTCTGACGGTTTTCTTTTTCTTTTTGTGCTTCTGCAAGCGTCTGTTGACTTTGATGTTCTTCGGAAAGTGTTTTTTGCAGATCCTTTATTTTTTCGGCACCATATAAAGAATCGTTTACCGATGTCAGGAGTTTCAGGTATTTATGCGATTGGGCGATGTCGGTGCTCTCATAGGCATCTGACAATATTCGGCTATTATTAGCGATCCCTGTTTTAAAATCATATTCCATCGCAGTGGCAAGCCCTTTTTTTGCATAAAAAATGACGGAATCATTCTGCTTGAGTTGTTTAAAGCAACCCGCCAATATACTGCATACATCAGGAATACCAAATCCATCGTGGTGAAGTTCATAAGTAGCGAGACTGAGATGCAGGTAATCGAATGCCTTCTTGTGATTCCCCTCTCTAAAAACTGTTTTCCCGTAAAACATTGATATAGTTGGCTTAATACTATATAGGTCGATGTAGCTACTATCGAATGCTTTGTCATATGCGCGTTGTAAATACCAAACAGCTGAGTCGTTTTTTTCAAGATCAGAATATACCGTGCCACACCAGAACTCTATAAAAATCTTCCAATACAAATCGCGGGCTGTGGGTTGTGCAAAATCAATCAGGGCAATCGCTTTTTTTATAAATTCAAGTGATTTATCCTTGTCATTCAGAAACCTGTAGCAGGCACCAATACCGTTCAAACAAATGGCGCTTTCAAATGGAAGTTCTGATTGCTGAGCCAGTCGAAGCGCGCGGAATAAGATATCCAGTGCTTTAGGGATATCGCCCCGGAATGAAAGTGCAATACCCTGACTAGCCCTTATCCTCACTTCACCTTTAGGATACTTAAGTTCCCGGGCAAGTGAAATAGCTTTTTCGCCATAATAATTAAGTGAGTCCAGGTTGTGCCACTGATATGCCGTGCATAAATCTACATACAACAAGACCTTGTTTGTATCCGGTTTCGACATTGATAATTCCCGATGAATTTCTGCAATACGTTTAACACCATTGGCATTCTGAGTAAACGCGGAAACAGATAGTAATGTAAACCACACTAAGTGAAATAATCTTTTAATCATCCCCTGTCTTGAATAGGTAATTGAATTATAAGTGTGCTGCCTTCATTTTCTTCTGACTTCACATTTAACTCTCCACCATGTGCTTTTACAATATCATAGGCCAATGATAACCCCAGCCCTGTTCCTTGCCCGGTTGGCTTTGTAGTAAAGAAAGGTTGAAATATTTTACTCACGATATTCGGCGGAATGCCATTGCCATTATCCGCCACCGTTATTTCAATCTGGCTACCTTTCTTCCTTGTACTCACTGATACGTTAGGTTCAAAATCCTTGTCATTTTTCAGCTTCTCTTTCACAGCGTAAAAAGCATTGTTATATAGATTTAGTAACACCCGGCCTATGTCCTGAGGTATGACGTTTACCTTTCCTACCCCTGCCCCGTCGGTTGACAGGGAAGGATCAAAATCTTTTTTAAATTCCACATTGAATGTACTGTCTTTTGCTTTCAATCCATGAAGCGACATTCGAAGATATTCATCACACAATAAATTGATGTCAACCAACTCAGCCTTACCGGTTCCCGATTGCGAATGCTGCAACATCCCCTTTACAATTGTATCAGCCCGCTTACCATGATGATTGATCTTCTCCAGATTCTGTTTGATGTCAGTCAGCAACGCTGCAACTAAATGGCTGTTCTCTTTTGCCTTTTGCCTATTACCTACTTCCTCTTCCAGTTCTTCCACCAGCTCCATGTTGACTTCCGAAAAATTATTCACGAAGTTTAGTGGGTTCTGGATTTCATGAGCGATGCCGGCAGTCAGCTCTCCGAGTGAAGCCATTTTCTCGCTATGGATCAACTGCGTTTGCGTGGCTTTAAGTTGCGCCAATGCAACTTCCAGTTCCTGGTTTTTGTTTTCCAATTCAATCGTCCGGCGTTTGATCGCATCCCTTAATTCGATATTCTCCTTCGTAATTTTTTCCAGTCCGATGGTCTGCCCCTCATCAGCTTTTGAATCAGGAACCGAAAAATGCTGTTGCACTATTTTCCATCCTGAAGACTGTTGCTGCATCCAGGTAGATACCCTGACTTTGCTGTAGAATATCCAGTCGTTATCAGATTTTACGTAAGCATCAAATTTTTCGAGTATTAAAACAAGATTCTCTATAGGTTCAATTTTAATCTGACTTTTTCTTCTTTCTATGTTGCCAACCAGTTGTTCCCCGGTCAATTTCAAAAAATTAACCGCCTCTTCTCTATTGTAAAAAAACTCAATTTCCGTAGTGCCAATCAGTCGATATTTATCATCCAGTACACTCGTATATTTCTCTATATCCGCATTGAAAAGTCCATCCCAGAGTGCCTCATACACTTCTTCGATATCTGATTGCAGTTTTTTTGTCAGCTCCATTTTGATGTGTGCATATTTAAGTTTTCCGTCCAATCTATAATATCAGGTACGAAATGCGAAGTGCGAAGTACGAAGTCATTAAGCCACTCAGATTTCTAAACGCCCCGTCAAGCTTCTGCCCTCAATACAATGATAAACTCCGAACCCAATCCTTCTTCGCTTTTCACTTTTATCTCTCCGCCATGGGCTTTTACAATATCATAGGCCAATGATAAGCCCAGACCAGTTCCCTGCCCGGTAGGTTTGGTCGTAAAAAAAGGTTGAAATATTTTATCCAAAATTTTTGGAGGGATTCCATTTCCATTATCCCTGATTGTTATCAAAATATTACCACCTTGTTTATTAGTACTCAGTGAAACAGCAGGTTCAAAATTTTCTACTCCTGACTTCTTCTTTTCATCCACAACATTCGCCTTTCCTAACTTGTCTGCCGAAGCTGCAGCGAAGGCTGAGGACTTGGCGTGCACAGCATGAAAAGCATTGTTGATGATATTCAATATCACCCTGCCGATATCCTGCGGAATGATATTTACATTGCCAATTGTTTCATCAAAATCGGTTTTCAATATTGCATTGAAATCTTTATCCTTTGCCCGGAGGCCATGAAACGCAAGTCGCAGGTATTCATCAGCCAATGCATTAATATCAGTTGGTTCTTTTACACCCGTTCCCTTCCGTGAATGCTGCAACATTCCTTTTACTATAGCATCGGCACGTTTGCCGTGATGGTTGATTTTGGCTTCATTTTGTTGAATATCATCAGCTATTTCCGTTGCCAGTTGCAGGTTACCGGTTGCCAGTTCTTCTTTCAGTTCGTCTATCAACTCAGTATTAACATCCGAAAAATTATTTATGAAATTTAGCGGGTTCTGTATCTCGTGTGCAATGCCTGCAGTTAATTCACCTAGCGAAGCCATTTTTTCTGATTGTATGAGTTGCGCCTGAGTCGATTTTAAGTCACTGTAAGCCCTTTCAATCTTCGTTTTTGCATTTTGTTTCTGCCGGTTGTTCCAGAACAAAAAAGTTGCCAGCAATATAAAGGCACTGATTATTGCATATTGCAAATTTTTTGTCTTTTTTGCATCGCTGTCTTTTTGTGCCTGTTCTGACTGTGCCAGCAAATCTTTTTTCTTTTGTTCATATTCCATCCTTACTCGTACTGTGCTTTGTGCTACTTCTGCATTGTAGGTCTTATTGTAAAGCGAATCATATGCAAGCCGGTACTCCAATGCTTTTTTGTATTCGCCAAACGTATAATGATAAGTATAGAGTGCATTATAAGCATCCACCATTTCCTTATTAAGCCCCTGCTGTTTTGAGGTTTCAAAGGCCGCACGGGCATAATAACTTGCGCTGTCTTTATTATATAATTTACAGAAGACCTGGCTTAAGTTTGCTTGTATCCAGGCCACAGCCGAATAGTTATTTTTACTCTTCCATACTGATAATATCTGTTTATAATTTTCGATCGCCCTTCTATAATGATTTTGCTCCACCTCTCGGTTTGCCTTAATTTCCAGCATCCTTGCAATATTTTCATCACTTTTCAGTGCAATGGCAATTTTTAGTGCCTTGTCTGAAAATTCCTGTAGTTTCTCCTGATGTTTCATCTGTTCATAGATAAGAGATAACTTTACAGTTGCATCCAAAATCAGCCTTTCATTATTAAGTTCACTTACAATATCAAAGTATTTTTTCCCATGATATTCGGCAAGACTATCATTGTCCATCGATCGGTAATCTTCGCTGAGTGTTGTATGGGCATTGGCAATCATATAGCTGTTATTCATTTCCTCGCTCACTTTCAGCGCTTCAAGGGCCATTAAAATAGCACTGTCATTTTTATTGACATAAGAGTAAAGTCCCGATAAAAAAATAAATCCCCCCGGCAATGTTTTATTCCATTTAAGTTCTCTGGCAAGTTCTATCCCCTGATTTGTGTACAGAATTGCATTGTTTATATCATCTCTCATTAAACTGTAGCCGTAGTTAAAAAGATTTTGCACCCTGATGGTATCCCGTTTCTGGTTTTGATCTAATATCGTTTTAATACTGTCTGCTTTTTTATTTTGAGCCACACAATAATTGCTTACAAAAGAAAACGCAACGGACAATAACAAGATTCTTATCATTTTCAAAGAATGATTGGTAATTGAATAATAAACTCCGTTCCTTCTCCTTCCTCTGTTTTCACTTTTATTTCTCCGCCATGCGCTTTTACAATATCATAACTCAAACTCAACCCCAATCCCTTTCCCTGCCCGGTTGGTTTGGTGGTAAAAAACGGCTGAAATATTTTATCCAGAATTTTCTGAGGAATCCCATTTCCGTTATCCTTTATGCTGATCAGAACATTACCGCCTTCTTTCTTAGTACTCACTGAAACAGTGGGTTCAAAATTTTCCAGTCCTGATTTTTTCTTTTCATCCACAGCATTCGCCTTCGCTAAAGCTATGGCTGAGGACTTGGCGTGCACAGCATGGAAAGCATTATTGATGATATTTAAAATCACCCTGCCAATATCCTGCGGAATAATATTTACATCACCTATAGACTCATCAAAATCTGTTTTTAATATTGCATTGAAAGAATTGTCTTTTGCCCGCAAGCCATGATATGCTAATCTTAAATATTCATCCGCGAGCTTATTGACATCGGTAGGTTCTTTTACTAAACCGGATGTACGACTATGTTGCAACATTCCTTTTACAATCGCATCAGCCCGTTTACCATGATGAATGATTTTTTCTTCGTTACTAACAATATCATCTGCAATGGCTGTCACTTCATCGAGGTTTCCTTTTTTAATTTCATCTTTTAACTTCACCAACAATTCTTTATTTACTTCTGAAAAATTGTTGACGAAATTCAATGGGTTTTGAATTTCATGGGCAATACCGGCGGTAAGTTCACCCAATGAAGCCATCTTTTCGGATTGGATAAGTTGGGATTGAGCAGATTTTAACTCTATCAGAGTTTTTTCCAGCTTACTATTGGTTTTTTGTTTTTGCCGGTTGTTTATGTAAAGGATGATCGCTGCTAATGAAAACAATACAAGGCCACCTAACAGCAAACCAGTGCGTATTTTATTTTGGTAAGCTACCTGAGCAGCTTCAATATCTCTTTTTCGCTGATCTTCTTCAAACGTTAGCATTTGAATTTGCTGGTTGGTGCGAATGCTATTAACGCTGTCGTTGGCAGCGGAATATACTTTCCAATATTTTACAGTACTGTCTGCATTAATATTTTGATAATACTCAGTCAGCTTTTTTGCAGGCTTCAGCACTAAATTGTTCATTTCTGTTCCGCTTACAATATCTACTGCTTTTTTATAGTAGTAAGCCGCAGAATCATATTGCTTCATGCGGTTAAAATATTCCGCAAAGGAAACATAGATTATGTTGATGTAACGGGAAGACAGTGTGCTGTTTGCTAAATTCCTTGCCAATGCAAAATATTTTTGTGAACTGTCGGGCATTTTTTTCAGACTGTATATACTGCCTATGTTTGCGAAAACGGCACTCTGGTTTCCAACTCCCGGTGTATTATCAATTCTTCTAAGTGCTTCGCTTGAATAGTATAGTGCCGAATCGTTATTGCCCATGTTATAATATACCATACCTATGTTCATACAGGCATACCAAATGTCCTTTCTGCCGACGCTTTCAAAATTATTATAAGCCTCCCTGTAAAGGGTCAGCGCTTTCTCATTCTCCAGCCTGTCCTTATAAATATGGGCCGTTTGGTTGAGTGCAAAACCCAGTAGAATCTTATTGTTTGTCTTTTCCGCCAATGCTACGGCCTTACGATGCATTTCTAATGCTTTTACATAGTTGCCGGTAAGCCTGTAGGCCTGACCGGCTGCACTTAACGCAGCCGATTCAGCAAAGATGTCGTTGTTTTGCTTCGCTATAGCAAGCAGCTTTTGACTAAGGTTCAGCAGTTGTAGTGGAAACCCATCAATGGCGGTGCCGTAAAAAGATGTAATCAAGTCGGCTTTTTCGTCTGCATCTTTTTCTTTTGCGAGCAAGTTGAGTATAGAATCGCAACGCAGTTGAATCTGTTCCACCATATTTTCCTGGCTACGGGTCGTATTACAGGCGACTACAAAAAAGAAGAAGAAAAAAAGTTTATTTCGCATGCATCAGCGTTTTTGGTTTTTGTCTGCAAATAATATAATTATCAAACAGGTACTTGAATAATAAATGCCGAACCTTCACCTTCCTTCGTTTCCACTTTCAACTCACCACCATGTGCCTTTACAATATCATAACTCAACGACAATCCTAATCCAGTTCCCTGCCCGGTTGGTTTAGTAGTGAAAAAAGGCTGAAATACTTTATCCAGTATCTTCTGAGGAATGCCATGGCCATTATCCTTTATATTGATCAGCACATTACTACTTTCTTTTTTAGTACTGATCGAAACAGTCGGTTCATAATTTTCTATTCCTGACTTCTTCTTTTCATCCACCGCGTGAAAAGCGTTGTTGATGATATTTAATATTACCCTGCCAATATCCTGCGGAATAATATTTACATCACCAATAGACTCATCAAAATCTGTTTGCAATGTTGCATTGAATGAATTGTCTTTTGCCCGCAACCCATGATATGCTAATCTTAAATATTCATCCACGAGTTTATTGATGTCTGTAGGTTCTTTTACTAAACTGGATGTACGACTATGTTGCAACATTCCTTTTACAATCGCATCAGCCCGTTTGCCATGATGGTTGATCTTTTCTTCGTTGGCACTGATGTCATTGAGTATGGATGTAGCTTCTTCTATATCACCTTTGCGAAGCTCTTCAAAAGCTTCAGCTAAAAGCTCCTTATTAATCTCCGAAAAATTATTCACGAAGTTTAAAGGGTTCTGGATTTCATGGGCAATGCCAGCGGTAAGTTCACCCAGCGAAGCCATTTTCTCTGACTGAATCAATTGCTTCTGTGTCGTTTGAAGTTCAACCAAAGTTTTTTCCAGTTTAATGTTGGCTTTCTGCTTTGACTGATATCGATAATACAGTACTCCCGCCAGAGCCAATACAAGGGCTGCAATGCCAAATGAAAAGTACTTGGTAAGGGCAGCGATTTTATTTTCACTCTGCAGTTTTGTAATGGAAAGCTCCTTTGCATTCATTTCCTGCTCGGTTTCAAAACTCAGGGATCCATATTTTTCCCGGTCGGCCTGGAGGCTTTCGTTTAATGCGATATAAGCATTAAGCGCCTCGATAGACTTTTGAAGGTTGCCGTTGCGTCTATGCAGTTCAGCCAGTAATTTATAATCCCTCATGATGTATAGACGCTGACTGTTTAATCTTTCAATATCCTTTTCCAGCAGAGCGATCGCCTCATTTAATTTGCCCTGTTCAACCCGGATTAAAGCGAGGTAGTAATCAGGAGCCATGGTTCCGGGCCTTGCATCTGCAGCGATGCGGTTCTCATTAATCAGTCGCCAGCTTTGTTGTAAAGCTTCTTCGGCTTCTTTCAGTTCGCCGGCTTTTATTTTATAAAAGCCTTTGATCTGAAATGCCGATGCAATATAATCAGGGTTCTCATTTTTCTTGGTATTGTTAAAGACAAGATTTAAATAATGCATCACACTATCCAACCGGCCCGACAACAATTGCACCTGCGCCATGGTGTTAGGCGTATTCTGACCTGTCATCATATTATTGACTAAATAGTCGTTGTAATTGATTCTGATGTATTTCGACGCTTCGTCGTACTCGCCTTTCTGCAAATAGTAAAATCCAAGAACACCAATATTATTCAGCCACATATTTCTTCCAACAGGATTAACAAACTGTAATATGCTGTTATCATTTATGGTGTCAGCTCTCATATAACTCACCGATTTCTTCATATGGTAAATAGCCTGATCCAATAATCCGATAGTTCTGTAAAAACCAGCCAGCACATAATAACAATCAGCCAGGCCTACGGAATCATTTCGCAATTTGAATTTTATTAAGTTTTCGTTGAAATACTGAAAGCCCTCGTTCAGCATATCAGAATTTCTATAAGGCAACCGCAATTGTTTAAAAATTGTACTGCTGATCATGTATGCATTTGAAAACCTGCTATTATCCAGTTCTGCGAGCTTGTTTTTGCCGTAGCTTAATGACTTTCGTTTATCAGTTGCAATCAAACTGTTTAGAATACTGTACTTCACCCGGTAACTCCAATACTCACCGTTCGCACTGACGAGTTCGTTTCCAACCCTTTCCAAGACTGCAATGTTTTCATCTGTTAGATTTGTTTTTTGAATCAGGTTTGCTGTTGCCAAAAAATAGGCCGTATCTATTCCTTTTTCGGTTTTGCTCCTGCTCAGCATTTCGACAATAGAGTCAACGCGGCTTTGCTGTGCGTGTAACGGGATCAGTAATGTACTCAACAAAACCATCAGCATTATTTTCAGAACAGATTTTTGCTTTCTCATTTATATTCAAGGTTGAAGTACGAAATGCGAAGTACAAAGTGAAGAAGGCAGTTTGATATTTGATTAGTATTGATCATAAATTTTTATTTAGCATTATCGAAAATTCAAAACTTCTTTCCTGTCCTGTTGGTTTGTTAGTGAAGAAGTATTGTAAAAATTTATCGATCATTCATCACCGCTTTTATTTTTTTCTGTAATTGTTTCTTATCCGGCAGGTACAATTGATATTTCGACACAAAGATTTTATTAGAGATGCCACCCATCGCATATTCTACCATGACCTCATCTTTTTCGGCGCTTAGAATAATGCCAATAGGTTCGCCATCTCCTTCTGTATTTTCTTCCGCTTTGAAATAGTTAAGATAAAGGTTCATCTGACCAATATCGCCATGACTCACCCTTTTAGTTTTTAAATCGATCAAAACAAAACATTTTAAAATGCGGTGATAAAAAACAAGGTCAACGGAAAAGTGTTTATTGCGAAGTGAAATCCTGAATTGTCTTGCTACGAACGCAAAACCTTTGCCCAATTCTAATAAAAACTGCTGCAGGTTGTCAATAATACGTTGCTCCAGCTGTTTTTCACTAACCTTGTGACTTTGAGGGATTTTTAGAAAATCAAGGATATAAGGATCTTTTACTATTTCGTTAGGATTCGAAATAATATTTCCCTTTTCCGCAAGGCTCAGAACGCCTTTCTTGTCTTTGCTTAGTGCAAGGCGTTCAAACAGTGAAGAATCAATTTGTCTCTCTAATTGCCGGTAACTCCAATTTTCCTGCACAGCTTGCTTTTCATAAAATCTTCTTGCAGCATCATCAGTGATGGCCAATAATGTAATAATATGTGTCCAGCTCAATTTGGCAGGCACTGCCTGCCATTTCTGATAGCATAAATAAAACCTACGCATATCAAGAATATTGCGCCTGCCAAATCCTTTCCCAAACTGAGACCTCAAATCTTTCGAAAGCTTTGCCAACAGGGCACTTCCATAGTCCGCTCTTTCATTACCACGTTGTTCGAATTCCACAATGTGCCTGCCAATTTCCCAATTTGCTTTCACCAATTCGATGTTTATTGCCTTAACGGCATTTTGCCTTGCAGCTTCTATGGTAAGACCAATACTGGTTAGCAGTTTATCATAAGACTTTCCTGGCGATAGCGATTTCATTTACTTCTGAAATTTACTTTTCAAAATTATGCAGGTGTTTTAACATCCGCCTATGATCCTGGTTTCTCCATAGCTATTACTTAATAAAACATCAAGTGACACATGCCGCCATACAGTGAATAGTTTTTGTCATGTGTTGGCATTTAAGATAATCGAAAATTCCGTCCCTGCCCCTTTTTCAGTTTTAACCGTAATTTCACCACCATGGGCTTTCACAATATCATAAGCCAACGATAATCCCAAACCTGTCCCTTGCCCGGTGGGTTTGGTGGTGAAGAAGGGTTGAAATATTTTATCAATAATATTTTGAGGAATGCCGTTTCCGTTATCAGTAACCTGTATTTGTACTTTTCCATTAACGCTTTTTGTACTTACGGCAACAGCCGGATCATAATGCTCAACGCCGGATTTCTTTTTTTCATCAACAGCATAAAATGCATTGGTAAATAAACTCAAAATCACTCTTCCAATATCCTGTGGAATGATATTGATGTTACCAATGGATTCATCGTAATCTGTTTTCAATGTGGCATTAAAGGATTTGTCTTTTGCTCTTAAACCATGATAGGCCAGCCGCAGATATTCATCTGCCAGAGAATTAATATTTGTCGGTTCTTTTTGGCCACTGCTGCTTCTGCTGTGTTGTAGCATTCCTTTTACAATGGCATCCGCGCGTTTGCCATGGTGATTGATTTTTTGCTCATTCTCTCTGATGTCTTTGGCAATTGCTTTTACTTCATCCAAATTCCCTTTATCAGCTTCTTGTTCCAATTCATCAATGAGTTCTGTATTTACTTCACTAAAATTATTGACGAAGTTCAACGGGTTTTGAATTTCGTGTGCTATACCTGCGGTGAGTTCACCAAGGCTCGCCATCTTTTCTGATTGGATCAATTGCGCTTGTGTAGATTTTAATTCTGCCAGTGTTTTTTCCAGAACGACATTTGCTTTCTTTTTTGATTGAAAGCGGTAGTAGATGCTTCCAGCGAGTATTAATAACAACGCTGCAATACCAATAGTAAAATTTTTGAATAGTGCCTCAATTTTATTATCATTCTCCAGTTTTGAAATCGATGCCTCTTTTTCATTGATTTGTTTCTCCGTTTCGAAACTGATTGTCCGGAATTTTTCCTGGTCTGCAAGGATGCGTTCATGCAAACTAATGTATAATTGAAAGCTTTGATTTGATTTTTCGGTTTTACCAATTTTCTGATATATCTCTGCTAATAATTTATAGGTTCGCAGTCTGTTGGACCGGTTTGGCCCTACACGGTCAACATCAATTTGGAGTAATGAAATTGCCTCTTCAAACCTACTTTCTTTGATACGCAATAAAGCCAGATAATAATCCGGTTGAATAATGTTTGAATAAACATTTGAAGCCATAGAATATTCTTTATCCAAAAGCTGGCAATACTTCAACTGGGAATCTGCTTCAGAAAAAGCACCTTTTTGCATTTTATAGAGAGCCCGGGTCTGAGCAACCAGTACTTTTTCCTCAAACGTGGTTGCTGAACTGTCAACTATCGGAAAATAATAATCCAGACTATCTATCTGTTCAGATAATATTTTAGATGTTCCCCAAAGTGTGAAGTAATAGGCTAATTTCATACGATATTCATCTCTTACCTCATTTCTGTTAAATAGTATAGCCTGTTGTAACGCTTTTGAAGAATAATCTATAGATTCTTTAAAATCCCCTTTCAGTAAATAATATTCTCCTAAAGCGCCTGTATGATTTATCCAGGCTTGTTTACCTTCCCAGATACCAGGGAGAAAAGGTTGCAAAATTATTTTACTGCTATCGATATAACTGATTGAATTTTTTAAATTGTAAATCGCAGACTCATATAATCCGATTGTTCTGTAGAAACCAGCAAGCCCAAAATAACAAACTGATATTGCCGCAGAATCATTATTTATTTTGAAGTCATTCAGCTTCTTCGTATAGAAAGGAATACCATCCGTGAGTCTGTCTGAATTCCGGTACGGCACCCTTAGTAAAAAAAGGAAGGCACGATATAGGCTGTTAGAACGGGGAGTCTTAACTGATTCCAACTGCTTCAGATTCTTATGTCCGTAATCAATAGCTTTAATTTTGTCTGAGGCGGATAAACTTCTAAGGATATTAAGTTTTATTGTATAGGCAAGGTATTCATCAATACCATTTTTAAACTGTTCAGCTGATTTTTCTATTTGGGATATGTGATTGTCGGTAAGTATAGCGGAACTAATAAACTGTAGCGCAATGTTGAATCCGCTGCTGTCCAGACCCTTTATCGTATTACTTTTATTGATTGCGGCAATGATGGAATCAACCCGGGATTGCTGGGCATGAGTTTTAGCAAATAATGTCATAAACAACAGAACCGTTGTAATTGCTATAAATATTTGTTGCTTTTTTACCATGGTTAACTCTTAAGCTGGCAGTTGAATTGTAAATGTTGAACCTTCACCTTGCATGGTCTCTGCCTTTAGTTCGCCGCCATGGGCTTTCACAATATCATAGGCTAATGATAAACCCAAACCTGTCCCTTGCCCGGTGGGTTTAGTAGTGAAGAAGGGTTGAAAGATTTTGTCGAGTATTTTTTTAGGGATGCCGTTACCATTGTCTTTTACTGAGATCAAAATTTTGTTGCCTTCTTTCCTGGTGATGACTGAAACCGTTGGTTCATATCCGGCAATGCTTTGTTGAGTTTTTTCATTCACTGCAGACGCCTCTGCCAAGGCTTTGGCGTGCACAGCATAAAATGCATTGTTCAGAATATTGAGCAATACCCGACCAATCTCTTGTGGCGCCAGTTCTATCGTACCAACCGCAGGATCAAATTCTGTCTGCAGTTTTACATCAAACGTATTATCCTTTCCCCGAAATGCATGAAAGGCTAGTTTTGCATATTCATCCACCAGTGCATTAACGTCAGTTAGCTCCCT
>JANPJC010000071.1:0-9672 GCA_031425315.1 Chitinophagales bacterium | reverse complement strand
TGTCGAAGGATATACCGTCAATTCATCTCAAAGCCGGGTGGTGTTTCCTGTGCTGGAACCCTTTGGGCGCGACCTTGAGTTTGCATTTACTTCCGACCCGTCGCTGCGAACGAAATATTTATATTACCCCTTATACGATACAATAAAAGCGATTGCGCAGACTTTCGCGAACCTCAACCGATTTGTTATGCGTGGAACATCCCGTTCGGGTGGGGCATCAGGCGATATTCCACTAAACGCATTTAATATCCCGGAAGGTTCCGTTACCGTTACGGCTGGCGGACAGGTGTTGATTGAAAATGTGGACTATATTATCGACTATGTTTCGGGAAGTATCAGGGTCATTAATGAGTCGATCCGGCAGTCAGGTGTCCCTGTCAATGTGCAGTACGAAAACAATGCAACGTTTGGTGTACAGCAGCGCAATTACCTCGGCCTTCGGTTCGATTATCTGGTTAATAAGAAGTTATCGGTTGGAGGTACATTGGTTCGTTTAAGTGAACGGCCGTTTTTTACCAAGATGGAATACGGCGCTGATCCAATCCGTAATGCTATGTTTGGCTTAGACATCTCCTACAACAGCGAATTACCAAGACTCAACAAATGGCTTGGAAAATTGCCTTTTTACAAACCGTCAGGTACATCCGCTATTTCAGGCTTTGCGGAAGTGGCGAAAATGAAGCCTGGTCACGCGCCGCAGATTGGTAAAGGGGATGAAGGATTAATTTATGTTGATGATTTTGAAGGAACAAAGGCCAGTATTGATTTGAGATTTCCTTTGATCAGCTGGCAGCTTGCTTCAACACCCAAAGGAGCAACCGGGCCTGGCGGTAATATTCTTTTCCCGGAAGCTGAATTGTTTGATAATCTTGATTACGGAAAAAACAGGGCACGATTGGCCTGGTATAATATCGAACCCATTCTACAGGAAAAAAATAATTCTAATAATCCGCTTCGTGGTGATCTGACAGAACTTTCCGATCCACGCGTAAGAAGTGTGGCTAACCAGGAAATATTTCCGAGGCGAACACCTGATTTCGGACAAAATCAGCTGGTAACTTTTGATCTTGCATTTTATCCTAAAGATAAGGGTCCTTATAATTATGATCCGCAGGGAATTGATGGAAGTGGCAAATTGCAGAATCCAAAAACCAGGTGGGGAGGTATTATGAGAGGAATAGACCAAACAGACTTTGAAACAGCAAATATTGAATTTATTGAATTCTGGATACTTGATCCGTTTATAAAAAATACAAATCCAAACGGTGGTTCATTATATTTTAACCTCGGCAATATTTCGGAAGATGTATTGAAAGATTCAAGACGATTTTACGAAAATGGATTAGCGACACCGACTATTCCTTCGGCAACAACTTCTTCCAATTGGGGAAGGTCGCCATTGAATCCTATGCAGGTTACTCAGGCATTCAGCAATGATCCCGCCGACAGGCCGTACCAGGATGTGGGATTCGATGGTTTACAGGATTCTGCTGAGGTAAGGGTTCGCCAGGACTATCTCAATCAAATTTCGTCCACATTTGGCGCCGGATCAAGAGCATACCAGGATGCATTGTCTGATCCATCATCAGACAACTTTAAATATTACCGGGATAGCGAATACGATCAGCAGAGTACGGGTATCCTTGGCCGTTACAAAAAATTTAATAACCCACATGGTAACTCACCGGTGGCATCAGCGGGTTCTGATTTTGCTTCGGCTTTTACCTTGTACCCGGATGGTGAGGACCTCAACAGGGACAATACGTTGAATGAAGCAGAAGAATATTTTCAGTACCGTGTTGATATCAAACCTGCAGGCGATCCGGCAATGCAGGTGGGTCAGAATTTTATCGTTGACAAAAAATCTGTAAATGTAGCGCTGGCCGACGGTTCGCGCCAGGATCAGATATGGTATCAATTCCGTATTCCTGTGTCGCAGTATAATAATAAAGTGGGGGAAATTCCTGACTTTAAATCAGTTCGATTTATGCGTATGTTCCTCACTGATTTTGAGGATTCTGCCGTACTGAGGTTTGCAAAATTAGAATTGGTCAGAAATAACTGGCGCAGATTTACATATGATTTTGATACTACCGGTCAGTACAAACCTATCGACCTGAACGGTGCAACAACATTTAATGTGTCTGCCGTAAACATTGAAGAGAACGATAAAAGAGATCCCATTCCTTACCGCATTCCACCTGGCATTGAAAGAGTTCAGGCATTGAGTAATGGAGGCATAAATATCCTGCAGAATGAACAGGCGCTCAGTATGCGTATTTGTGATTTACAGGAAGGAGATGCCCGCGGTGTATTTAAAACACTTAATCTGGATTTACGTCAGTATAAGAAAATTTCCATGTTCATTCACGCAGAAAGTTTCAAAGATCAACCTGCACTGAATGAAAATGAAATTTATGCGGTTATACGTATAGGTAATGACTTCATCAATAATTTCTATGAAATCAGGTACCCTCTTAAGACCACTCCGTTTGGTACTACAGATGAAAATCTCATCTGGCCAGATGATAACAGCCTCGCTATAAATCTTACGGACCTGATAAGATTAAAAATTGAAAGAAATGTTGGCTCTGGAAATCCGACTGAGATTTATCGAAAACTGATTAATGGGAAAACTTATTCAATAATAGGAAATCCAAACCTTGGAGAGATACGTGGTATACTCGTTGGAGTTGAGAATGCGGCAGATGCTGGTGGCGGCGGCAGAGCAGTGTGCACAGAGATCTGGATAAATGAACTTCGGTTATCAGGTCTTGATGAAAAGGGGGGATGGGCTGCTGTAGGACAAATGAATTTACAGCTTGCCGATCTGGGAACGATTTCAGTTTCTGCCAATATGCATAGCCAGGGTTTTGGACAATTGGAACAGCGGGTTAACGAACGCTATCGTGACGACCTTACCCAATTTGATATTTCTGCTAATTTGCAATTAGGAAAATTGTTGCCGAAAAAGATCGGCATCGAAATTCCCTTCTTCGCGAATTTCTCCCAGATTATCAGTTCTCCGCAATATGACCCATATGACAAAGACGTATTATTAAAAGACAAATTAAGAGCATTTGGAGGAGCAGCGGAGGATTCCATCAGGAGTGAAGCAATCGACTATACCAGCATTAAAACAATAAATTTTACCAACGTTAGAAAGACGCCAAGCTTAGATAAAAAGATAAGACTCTGGAGCATTTCTAATTTTGATTTCAGTTATTCATTTACTGAAACTATTCAGCATAATCCATTAATTGAAAATAATGAAGTCAAAAAAATACAGGGAGGTATTGGATACAATTATATTACGCAGCCAAAATATATTGAACCTCTAAAAAACAAAATCAAGGGTAAAACAAAGCTGCTCGATTTTGTCCGTGGCTTTAACTTCAATCCAAATCCAAATTTGATTGGAATAAGATGGGATACCAGGCGTCAGTTTGGTGCTATTCGCCCGCGCAATGTTGGTGGAGGGCCATATAAAATTCCTGAGACCTACGATAAATATTTTGTGATTGACCGCATTTATAATTTGAGATGGGATCTGACAAAATCATTTAATGTGGATTTCAAAGCTACCAATAATTCAAGAGTGGATGAACCCGCCGGCCGTATAGATACCAAGGCCAAAAAAGATTCTGTAAAAAGGAATTTCTTTGATGGTGGCCGTAATACTTATTATACACAGTCGGCTGATTTTACTTACAATCTTCCGACGAATTTATTCCCATTCCTTGACTGGACAACAGCAAGCATTGCATACAGAACAACATATAACTGGATAGGTGCATCGCGTCTGGCAGTAAACCTTGGCAACACCATTCAGAATACGGCTCAGAAGAGTGCTACTGTGGAATTTAACCTTACTCAACTTTACAGTAAGTCAAAATTATTACGAACACTGGATCAACCTGCACCACCAACGCCTGCACCTGACCAACAACCTCCGTCGCCAAACGACACAACGGGTAAAAAGGGATTGAAAGACAAGGCAAGAAAAGAAGGTGAACCAAAACAATTGGGAGGAGTACTAAAAACCGGGCTTCGTCTGCTTACTTCTGTGAAGAGAATTGGAGTCACTTATAACCAGGGAGCCAGTACATTCTTGCCAGGATATACAGACAGTACAAAAGTATTGGGACAGAACTGGAACAGTATGGCTCCGGGAATGGATTTTGTATTCGGCCGTCAACCCGACAGCAACTGGTTGAAAAGGGCCGCTAACAAAGGACTAATAACCAGCGATCCATTCCTTAATAATTTGTTCAGACAAACGTATGATCAAAAATTAGCCTTAAACGCACAGGTGGAACCGTTCAGAGATTTTATTATTGATGTGAATCTTGATAAAACGGTGAATAAAACCTATACTTCGCTGTTTAAGGATACTACAGGCAATGGACAGTTTAGTGAGTTGAATCCTTATTCAGGTGGTGGATTTAGTATCAGCTATATTTCATTTCAAACGATGTTTGAAAAATTTGATCCTAACAATATCAGTGAAACATTTAAAACATTTGAAGCGAACAGGTTGATATTATCTGAGAGGTTGGGCGAAATCAATGAGTATAGTAAGGTTCGTGGACCAGATGGATATTATATTGGTTATGGAAGATATGCGCAGGATGTTTTGATACCATCATTCATTGCTGCATACACTAAAAAAGATCCCAAATCTATTGCTTTGCTTAAAACGGGTAATGGTGGTTATGTAAGCTCAAATCCGTTTTCAGGATTTTTGCCAAAACCAAACTGGAGAATTACATACAATGGATTAAGCAGGATGCCTGGCCTGGATAAAATCTTTACCAACTTTAGTATAACTCATGCTTACAACAGTACACTGAGCATGAATAGTTTTAATTCTGCATTATTCTTTCAGGATGAGTTGGGCCTTGGTTTCCCTTCATTTATTGATACATTATCGGGCAATTTTGTACCGTATTTCCTGATTCCGAATGTTACGATAATGGAAAACTTTGCACCACTGGCAGGATTTGATTTCTCAACTACCGGACAGTTCTCGGGCCGTTTGGAATTAAGAAAAAGCCGTACGGTAAGCTTAAGTCTTATTGACTACCAGTTAAGTGAAGTGCGTTCAACCGAAACCACTGTCGGTTTGCGGTGGAGAAAAAGAGGATTTGCATTACCATTTAAAATCAACCTGTTCAAGAAAAAAGAAACAGAGAAGAAAGTTGATAATGATATTACGTTTACACTCGACTTCAGCATACGTGATGATATTAATTCCAACAGCAGGCTCGATCAGGCCAGTTCCTTTGCAACCGGCGGACAGAAAGTTATAACCATCCGTCCAACCATAGACTATGTGCTCAGTAACAGGGTGAACCTTCAATTATATTTTGATCAGCGGCGTGTGAATCCTTATATTTCGAGTTCTGCCCCATTGGTAAATACAAGAGCCGGATTACAGGTTCGAATTTCACTTGCACAATAGTGCGGATTATGCATAATGCCGTAATTTGACTTTCAGGCTTTAAAAAATCTTCTCTTCAACAAATAAAAATTCTGATGGGCTTATTAGATAAACTATTTGGCGGGAACAAAAAGGATAAAGGCGGTAGTTCTTCTGGAAAAGAAAGTTTCAGTTCAACAAAAGAATTACTGGACGAAGAAAAGTTTTGGAATATTATCCAGTTAACCAAAGATCGCTCAGGTAATGACTACGAACAACAGCAAAAAGAGCTGGCAAAAGAATTAGGGAAATTGATACCTGACGAGATCATTTTATTTGATAACAGGTTCAGTTTTTTTCGCGGTCGAGCCAATACATGGCAACTTTGGGGAGCAATTTATATCATACAGGGTGGTTGTGGTGATGATAGTTTTAATGATTTCCGGGAGTGGGTTATCGCACAGGGTAAAATCTTTTATTACAAAATCACTGATGATCCTGAAAGCCTTATAGACTATGACACCGATAAGATGTGCGAAATTGAATGGGAAGGTTTAGGTTATGTTGCATCTGCAATTTTCGAGGAAAAAACAGGATCGGAAATGCCTGATTCTTATGAAGAACAAATAGAAACTTCGGGAATAAAGTGGGAGGAAGAAAGCGATGATTTGAAAAATATGTTTCCTAAACTCAGTTCGAAATTCCCTCATCATTTCTAACGCAAAGCTTATAATAATCTGATGATTGTAGTAAGACGATTAATTTATTTTCTGCTATGATTTCAAATACAAGCTCTGGCAGAACAGAACAACTTTTCTTCTGTAATTGATGTCAGGTTTCAGTACTCAAGTTTTTAGTAGCTGGTTCAATAAGGTCCCACAAATTGCCATATAAATCAGCAAAAACTGCTACTGTTCCATATTCTTCCTTTAATGGCTGCCGGATAATTTTTACGCCATTCGCACACAATTTCTGAAAATATATTTTGAAATCGGATGTATAGAGGAACAGAAATACGCGCCCACCGGTTTGATTACCTACGCGGGAAAGCTGTTCTTCATCCTCAGCTTTTGCCAATAACAATCCACATGCTGAGGCTCCTTTTGGAGCAACGATAACCCAGCGTTTTTGATCTGAAATTTTTGAATCTTCTATAAGATCAAAGTCCAATACCCTGGTATAGAAATCTATTGCTTCGTCGTAATCTCTTACAACAATTGAAATGCGTGCAATATAATTTTTCATGCTTGCCAGTTTTAAATCAGCAGCAATCTAATACTTCACCATCAGGATAGATTGAATTTTTTCAAATTCGAGGGGTTTATTGCTGCGTGGTTTTCTTCTTCATCAAGATCAAACAACCACAAAGATTTTTCTTTTGTTTTTTGTTTACCTGCAAAGGTTTAATAATATGAAATTCGGAGCTTACAGGGATATATTGAAAATTGATAATTGCTCCGTCACCCTGCAATCCATAATTTTTTTTGTATGCCACTTCTCTTTCAGTGTAGTCATACATTCTTAGTTCATGAAGTTTTGATTTTTCGTCGCCAACGAAAAGAATCTGGTACCATACTCCTTTTTCCATTGGCAATATCACGGGCATTTCATAATCGCTCTCCATGGCGAACATTGCATCTCTTACTAATTCAAAATTGTCATTTGCAAGATTAGCTTTTAAACTGTCGGCCTGTCTTTTTATTGTTGCATTTTCGCATGGCGCCTGCCTGATCACATCCTGAGAAAAGATGCAGTTGCTGGAAAGCATCAATACTGTAAGTAATAAGGAGTAACGATTCATAAGTATAAATATTTATATTTGCCGGCTTCACTAAATCCTGCAGCACTTCTCTCTATTTAATAACGGATAGGCGATTTATTTATTCTTTATGAAAGTAAATGGCGTCGGCCTGTGCGGTACAGGTGATAACGAGGTCGTTGATACAAACGTGTTCCGGTAAACTGGTGCAATAAAGCACTGTATCGGCCACATCAGTTGCTGATAGGGGAGTATAGCCTTTATAAATGGCATCTGCTTTCCGCTGATCGCCTTTAAATCTCACTATGGAAAATTCTGTGTCAGCGGCGCCTGGATGGATGGCAGTCACTTTTATATGATGTGGCAATAACTCAACCCGCATGGATTTTGAAATGGATTCAACTGCTTTTTTTGAAGCGCAGTAAACATTTCCTTTGTCATAGATTTCTTTTGCAGCCACCGACCCCATATTGATAATGTGACCTTTGCCATTTTTAATCATGAATGGAATTACGGCTTTGCTCACATACAATAAGCCTTTCACATTGGTATCAATCATTGTTTCCCAGTCATCCAGTGAAGCTTCATCAAAGCTCTCTCTTCCCAATGCAAGCCCGGCGTTATTAACCAATACATCAATTGGCTGCCATTCTGCCGGCAACGTTTCGATTATTGTAAAAACTTTGTTTCTGTGTCGTACATCAAAAATGAGAGGTAATACGCTGACGTTATAAGTTTCTTCAAGATTCTTTTTAAAATCAAGCAACGGCTTTTCTCTTCTGGCAGTGATAATAAGGTTGTCGCCAACAGCTGCAAATTTTTCTGCAATTGCTTTACCAAATCCAGAACTTGCTCCTGTGATAAAAATGATTCTGTTCATGCCAGAAAAATAAGAAGGATTGATCAACTAAATTGTTCTGCCGATTTTTTTTTTGACAGCCAATATTACCTGATGAGTGTTGCGGTACCTTTCTTGAAAATCACCTTGCCGGTATAATCGGTGCCACGGACGTACCAGACAAAAGTATCAGTACCCTGAAGTTTTCCTGAAATTTTTCCATCCCAGCCTTTTCCTACCGATTCAGTGCTGAAAACAAGTTGCCCCCAGCGGTTATATACTTTAAAATAGTCGTATCTGCTGATTCCGACTGGAATGGGAACAAGGAAGTCGTTCAAATTATCGCCGTTAGGAGTAAACGCAGTTGGTACAAATATATCTGGAGCAGTTTTGAAAACCCTCACTTTAATACTGTCAATTGCAAAACAACCTTCAGCAGAACTTACTCTTACGGCATAGATGATGTCGTCATTTAACAATGCAACAGGGTTTGCAATTTCCGGATTGCTTAGCCCTGTTGTTGGTGACCATTCGTAAAATTCTTCACCGGTAGCATTTAATTGCAGGGGTTGCCCTACAACCACTGCAGTATCATTACCGGCAAAAGCCTGGATCGGAGGAATTACCCTGACTAATACAGTATCGAAACCTGGCTTCGGGCACCCATTGTCTTCAAAACCGGCCACAACATAAGCAGTTGATTCCAGTGGACTGGCAACAGGATTTGGAATATCATTACGTGTGAGTGCAATGGAGGGAATCCATTGGTACCGATCGCTCCCACTCGCCTGTAGCTGCACCGTCGTACCATAACAGATGCCAACGTCACCTGATGCCACCACAGTTGGATAAGGCACAGTTCTTACAATAATTTGATCGTTGGCCTGGCATTTTCCAATATTTCCTGTTACGGTATAAGTTGTAGTGCCAACAGGTTTCGCATATGGATTCTTGATATTCGGATTATCTAATGTTTCAACCGGGCTCCAGGAATAACTCAAAGCATCGCTCACAGGCCGAAGCATCACAGAATCTGTAAGACAAATTGTTGTATCGGGATTCATGCTCAAAGTCACAAAACTTTTTACATCAACAAAAACTGAATCGGTACCTACACAACCCGGCGCAGCAGTCAGGGTTACATAGTACATTGTTGGTACATCAGGGCTAACAAGGGGATTGGCAACAGTCAGGTTACTGATGGCCACGTTAGGTGTCCATGACCATGTGCCCAGGCCTACAGCATTTAATTGCAATGTGTCAATATCGCAGATCAAAGTATCATTGGTGACCTGAAATACCGGTTTATCTAAAACATTAACAGCCTGGTCAAGTGTATCAAGACAGCCCTTACTGTTTCCAACAATAAACTGTGCCTGGTAAGTACCAGTTATTGGGTAAGTATAAAGTGGATTTTGTAAAGTAGATCCATCAGGGTTCACCTGTGGATTACCGAACGACCATTGCCATTTATCGACAACGCCGTAGGTTGTAGTGGTCTGATCAAAAAATTGCAGCGGTACACTTTTACATCCACCTGATACAGTAAATTTCGGGAAGAAGCCTGGATATATTTTTGCTGTTGTATAGGCTGTATCAGAGCAATCAATTCCGCGGTTAGTGATCAAACGGATGGTATACACTCCCGTATCC
>JANPJC010000070.1:0-1860 GCA_031425315.1 Chitinophagales bacterium | reverse complement strand
CATATTGAGAGAGAAAGAAATTAAATCCTGGAAAAGTAGATCAAAAATTCAAAATTTAGTAACCGCATAAGCTGTTTGGAGCATTCCGATCTTAAATCGGAAGGGTCCGCAGTTCGAACCCGTGTGCTCCCACAAAGAAAGCCTCATTTATTGAGGCTTTCTTGTTTTAATCTGTCTTCTATTTCTAATCTGTTACACACTGGATCAATGATTTTGCTGATTTCAAGATTTGGTAATTTAAAAGTCTACGCCCAACATTTTATTTGCATTAATTGAAACATTTTCTATTTTTACAGAAATGAATAATCTTCACTTTTCATATAACCCACAAACCGAAACAACCGAAGATGTTGACGTGCTTACAGAAGAAGCCATTAACCTTAGTTTAGTTGTTTGGAATGATGAAGTAAATACTTTCGATTGGGTGATTGATACTTTAATGGATGTTTGTGGACACGAAAGAGAACAAGCTGAACAGTGTGCTATGCTCATTCATACCAAAGGAAAATATGCTGTAAAAAATGGCAGCTACGAAACCCTTAAACCTCAAAAAGAAGCGATTACTGATCGGCTCATTAATGCAACTATAGAATAATATCTATTTCCCTAGTCTTTTATCTGAATTTATTTTTAAGTGCCTCCAAAGCATCTACCATTGTTGCAGGTTTTATTTCTTTTTCTACAGGCTTAAAGTTTTGCGTTGGCTTAATTTGTGGCTTACTACTTTTTGTATTTTGGTTTGACGGAACTTCTGTTTGCTTGATTGAAAGCGCAATTCGTTTACGTGCCGCATCTACTTCCATCACTTTCACTTTTACATGTTGGTTTAGTTTTAAAACTTCTGATGGATCCTGAATATACTTGTGTGCAATTTCCGACACATGTACAAGCCCATCCTGCTTTACACCAATATCTACAAAAGCACCAAACCTTGTAAGATTCGTTACAACACCCGGCACTTCCATTCCCACGTGCACATCTTCTATTGAAAATATCTGCGCAAATTCAAATACCTGTACCTCACTTCGTGGATCTAAACCAGGCTTTTTAAGTTCGTTGATGATGTCGTTAATTGTATGCTCACCAAAACTTTCAGTTATGTATTTTTTTACCGGAATAGTTTTCAGCAAAGTTTCATTTCCTATTAGTGTATTTACATCTGCATTTATATCCTTTGCCATTTGCTGCACCAAGCTGTAAGCTTCCGGGTGCACGGCGCTTGCATCCAGCACATCATCTGCGCCGGGTATGCGAAGAAATCCTGCGCATTGTTCAAATGCTTTTCCACCAAGTCTTGGCACTTTTAATAATTGCTTGCGGCTGGTAAATTTCCCTTCCTGTTTTCTGTAAGTCACAATATTTTCTGCAATCGTACTACCAATACCACTTACATAACTCAACAAATGTTTGCTGGCAGTATTTAGATTTACACCCACAATATTTACGCAACTCACCACTGTCTGGTCCAATTTTTCTTTCAACCTTGGCTGGTTCACATCATGCTGATACTGCCCTACCCCAATACTTTTAGGGTCTATTTTTACAAGCTCTGCCAAAGGATCCATCAGCCTGCGACCTATACTCACAGCACCTCTTATCGTTATATCCTGATCGGGAAATTCCTGACGAGCAATTTCTGATGCAGAGTAAATACTTGCACCATCTTCATTTACGAGATAAACCGGGATTCCAATATTTAATTTTTTTATGAACTGTTCAGTTTCCCTTCCTGCTGTTCCATCCCCAATTGCAAAAGCCTGTGCATCGTATTCTTTTACCATTGAACGAACGATGTGTTCAGCTTCATCCATTCTGTTTTTTTCGTGCACAAATATTAATGCTGTTTTTTGCAGTTCTCCC
>JANPJC010000069.1:0-1981 GCA_031425315.1 Chitinophagales bacterium | reverse complement strand
TACGATTTCATAAACTCCCGATCCCAAAACCTTGCGTATACCAATTTCTCTTGTTCTTTTAGCTACAGTTAAAGTCACCAACCCAAAAAGTCCCATACAGGCAATCAATATACTCAGGCCGGAAGCAGATTTCACTAATGTGCCTGTCCGCTGTTCGGCCTGGTATTGTGCCGCCACCGCATCATCAAGAAAACTGAATTCAAAGTCGCGCCCCGGCTGAATTTCTTTCCAAATGTCTTTAAGCAATTGCACCTGCGCTACGGAATTGCCTTCTCTGAATCTAACAGATATTCGCGGTTGGGGAGGGATTGTAAAGTAGATGTTTTCTGCTTTCCTTAATACAGTATCAGCATTCATAGATAGCAGCAGGGGTTTGATTTTATTATGCAGCGACAGGTAGTGAAAATCTTTCACGACACCAACGATTCGCTGTTCGAAATGACCGGGTAATTTTTTACCTATCGGATCTTTTATTTTAAACTCTTCTATGAATGCTTCATTTACTATTGCACTGTTATTGACATCAGCTGAATTATTTTCTGAGAATGAACGGCCTTCTTTTAATTCAAGATCCATTGTGCGGATAAAACCGGCATCTATGCTATTGTATTGAAGAGAATGGTATACACCCTGTATATCGGTAAATCCTACATCCACCCAGGGCGTTTGTGCAAAACTGTAAGTGGAAACGGAAACATCTTTCACTTCCGGCCGGCTAAGTAACGCTGTACGGTACCTGCTGCTGACATCTTCTGCCTCTCTGCCAAACTTTCCTGTTGGCACCACTATAACATGTTCTTTGCTATAACCAAGATCTTTGCTGCGGAGGTATTCCATCTGCCTGCTGATGGCAATCGTACAGATAATTAAAGTTATCGATGCAAAAAATTGTCCCACAATTAAACCTTTCCGCAACCAGCCCGCACCTTTTATCTGCAGCTTACCCTTCAACACTTCCACCGGTTTAAAAGAGGATAATACTAACGCAGGATAGATCCCGGCAATCATTGCAATCACTGTAATTAACCCGATGCAGAAAATGATGAATGAAGGTTCAGCTTTTATTTCAAGTTTTTTCAGTACGATATTATTGAAGGAATCGAGTAACAGGTAAGCGCCTGCTAACCCTAAAACGAAGGCAATTGTGGTGAGAAGAAATGCCTCGCCCCAAAATTGTTTGATGAGTAGACTTCTGTTGGCACCCATTACTTTTCGAACGCCAACTTCCAGTGCCCTGGTTCCTGATCTGCCGATAGTAAGAATAATGAAGTTTATACAGGCAACGATCAGCAAAAGGATTCCAATGGAGCCGAGGATATACGCGTATTTAGGATCACTGATCGGTTCATTACCCGCTGAAAGCTTTGTATTGAGATGTATATCTGTGATGGATTGCAGGTGGAAAGCAAAGTTCCCTTCTTTATAATCCTCACCGAGGTAACTTTTTACCATTGCCGGAAATTTTCCTTCGAGCTTTTCGGGTGATTCTCCATTTTTCAACAGTACATACGATTCAATATTTACATTAAACCAGCTTTTTAAAGCTGATGGCCCAAAAACAAGTTTGTCATTACTGAAAGGGATCAGTAATTCATATTGTATGCTGGAGGTTTGTGGAGCGGGATCGGCAATGCCACTCACTGTAAAGGGCACCTGATTTTGCCGGAGTTGAATATTTATGATTTTGCCGATGGGATCTTCGTTACCGAAATATTTTTTTGCGATGGCTGGTGTAAGTACAACAGCATTCGCGGAAGGAAAGGGATTTTCTCTATTACCAGCTATCATCTTAAAATCAAACACCTTGAAAAATGTTGAGTCCACCATGCGGGCTTCATCGGTAAAAACTCTTTCATTCACCGTAATGATTGGTGATGATGCATAGACTCTGCAGATGTTTTCCACTTCAGGAAACGAAGACTGAATAACCGGAGCAGCTGATACCGGTGTTATTGGACCTATTAATTCTTCGCCTTCATAT
>JANPJC010000068.1:0-22162 GCA_031425315.1 Chitinophagales bacterium | reverse complement strand
GACTAAAATCATCCTTTAGTATGAGCCTGGAAAAGAGTTCATACTATAGTTTCGGCGTCAATAGAAAAGTATGAAAAAACTGATTATCGTATTTGGACTGATCGCAGGTGCGATCACCAGCGCCTGGGTTCTTATTTACTCCAGTATCGGAAACCCGATGGAAAGTGAATATGGAATGTATTATGGATATGCATCCATGATACTCGCCTTTTCGCTGATTTTTGTTGCTGTAAAAAGTTTTCGTGATAAGCATAATGGCGGGACCATTAGTTTCGGTAAAGCTTTCAGAATCGGGTTGTATATCACCCTTATCGCTTCAACCTTTTATGTTGTGGCCTGGCTGATTAATTACTTTTTTTTCGATCCCGGTTTTATGGATGGATACGCAGATAAAATGGTGGCTAAGATGAAGGCAGAAAATGCCCCGCAGGCAAAAATCGATGAATATGCAGCTGATATGAAGCAATTCATGACGATGTATCAGAATCCCTTTTTCAATGCTGTAATTACATATATGGAGATACTGCCTGTAGGGTTGATCGTTTCAGTGATCAGTGCCGCAATCCTGAAAAAGAAAACTGTAGCAGCATAAGGTGCTCATGTTACTGCCAGTTTCTGTTTAACTGCAATCAAGGTGACGATAGCCGACAAAAATAATGAACCTGCCATAAACAAATAAGAGGCACCGTAATCGCCTGTTACTGCATTCAGATAGCCAACAAGGTATGCACCCGCAAAAGATCCCAGTGCCCCAAAACTATTAATAAGTGCCATTGCAACACCGGAAACATTTTGCGGCAGTATCTCAGGTATGATCGCGAAAAAAGGCCCGTAAGGAGCATACATTGCCATACCTGCCACGGTAAGCATTGTGAAAGAAATAGCGAAGTGATCTGCACCGATAAGGTATGAGCCATAAAATGCGAGGGACGCAATCAGTAAAAAAGGCCACACAAATATTTTTCGCCGCTGTGTTTTGTCGGAAAAATAAGCAGCAACAAGCATTCCGATCACTGCGAAAACATAAGGCACTGCCGATAACCATCCTGTATTCACGATGCCCATTCCAGGAGCTGATTTGATTATCGAAGGCAGCCACATCACGAATCCATAAACGCCGATGCTCCATAACGCGTATTGCAGGGACAGCAGGATGACAGCCCTGCTTTTGAATGCCTCCTTGTAATTTTTTACCGGAGCAATACCTGTTTGTTCTTTTTTAAGCTGAGCTGAAAGTTCAGCTTTGTCGGTATCGGATAACCAGCGTGCTTTCTGCGGGTCATCATCAATCCAACGCCACCAGAGAAAAGCCCAGATGATTGCAGGCACGCCTTCGAGTATAAACATGCCGCGCCAGCCTACTGATTCTATGAGATAACCGGAAAGTATCGACATCCAGAGTATGGTAACCGGATTACCCAGGATAAGAAACGTGTTCGCTCTCGACCGTTCCGCTTTTGTGAACCATCGGCTGAGTAATATCAGCATCGCCGGCATCACCGCGCTTTCCACAACACCTAGCAGAAACCGGATTACAATCAACGCCGGAATATTGGAAATCATTCCGATTAATGTTGCCAGCGTTCCCCAGCCAATTAATGACCAGAAGATTAATTTTTTTGCGCTTTTTTTTGATGCATAGTCAGCACCAGGTATCTGAAAGAAAAAATAGCCAAGGAAAAATAATGAACTGAGTAATGAAGATGTCGGTGCGGTGATATTCAGATCTTTCGCCATTCCCCCTGCTGTACCAAATCCGAAGTTAGCCCGATCAAGGTACGCAAGACTATACGTGATAAATGCCATTGGTATCAGCCTGTACCATCTTGACACTGCAATTGTTTTTTCCATGAGCAATGAAATCTCAATTAGTGAATCCTGTAAAAGTAATTGTTCACTACCAGATACAATGTAATTACAACTTAACCTTCATGAAAATAATCGAAAGCCTGATAATTACAATCTTTCAGTGATGGAGTGCTTTTTAGTTCTACTGTTCAACCAGATACCGATGTTTACCTCTGATACAATTGTAAAACTGCTGTAATTATTTTTTACCGGGTTACCATTTGCGTCGGGCGCTGAAGATTTTGTAAAAAGTACACCCGGTCCAAAACTAAAATCGAGACTGAACCGGTTTTTGTAATTTCTTTGTAAGCCCCAGGAAAATGCTACAGTATGCACAGGGCGCATTGAAGTTTCTTCATAATGAGAGGAAGACATCCGTCGCTTGGAAAACACAACATTATAAATTGGAGCAAGATAATTCATGCTGTTTCGCTCAGTAAATTTTTCCTTCCGGGCCCTGGTGCTTCCATTATAATAAAACCTGTAATGCAGCGATAGTGATGGTTCCAGCCGAAAGTCGGTCGACGTACCAAGATTACTGGAGTATAGAAAAGAAAAATATGGACTTAGAAAAGCATTGAAATATAAGGTCTGCTTTTTACCGGTTGCTTTTTCAAAGCTGATACCCGGATTAAGAAATCCTGCTTTAAATAAGTTCGAAGTTGAAGAAGCTTCCTGTGACAGTAAATTTTTTGGATAAGAAATGAAGATGACACAACAAATTAAAGCAATGGACAAATTAATTTTTTTTCTGTAATACATAACCCGCCTTTTGATTTTTTACCGTTTCTTAAAATTATTCCCTTCTGTGAAACTTATTTAACTGATTGCATAAACTGACAATCAATAAAGTCGGTGATCATATGCATGAGCAAACCGACTGCAATAATCCGGGTTTTAGGAATAAACAGCAGTATAGTATATATGAGAATGGCAATATTGCTATGTAAAGGGTGAAATCCTATACTGCACCGCGACGGATCAAAAATCGGATCAGCGATCAGGTGATCAAGATCAACCAACATGGTAAGTAAAAAAATCACATAAACTTTCCTCCATTCAGGTTTAAAAAAATACCATGCAACCAGGGCAGGAAAAACAATGTGCAGAAAAAAATGCAGGCTCTGTTGAAGAACGATCACACCATTTAGTTTTATCTTATTAAATGTTTAACAGCCTGTTTGAACCGGAGAGAGCGTTTCATTTGTTGATGTAATATACTGTTTATTCTGGGTTCAGGAATTTGATTCATGCTGATCAATAGTTGTACAACAGTTGATTCATTTAGATAATAAATTGCACTCATGTTGCTGTCTCATCATAAAACATAACACGGTCAGCAAGTGCATCATGTAGATTTTTACTAATCTGCTGAATTTTTTGATATTTCATGTGTACCTGTTTTTTTTCGCAACAAGTCCCGGAATTGGTCGTGCCAGGTTACAAAATGGCCGATCAGGTAGTGTTCTTTCAAATTGCTTTTGATATTGCCCCGCATCATTTTCATCACTACATCTTTTTCCACCTCTCCGGTTTCCTTAACAGCCACTAAAAATTCTAATGCAATAAAAGCAAGGAAGGCACCGATCAAAAACAAAAAATTAAATTCATGCAGCGATAATACATGAAATACTTTGTTCATTTTCGGTCCGATGTATTCAGCATTTATAGTTAATGAACGTTTATTAAAATAATCTGCCAGCACGCCACCAACCAATGGTCCAAGGGAAGAAAAAATAGCAGTGATTATATTTTTCACTGAAAGATAAACTATCGAATAGTTGGCCGGTGCCAATTTCAGTCCAATATTTGTCAGCGATAAATTAATTCCTGCAGTTGAAATACCTGTAACGATATGGATGATGGCAAGCAGTATAAGGTTTGCATACAAAGTTGAATAAATGCCTGCAAAACACCATGCTATCATTACAAGAATATAAAGTGGTGCACTGATGGCAATAATTGTTTTATTGCTGTACCGATCGGCATACCTGCCCCATAAGCGAACAGTGAAAATTGTGCTGAGCTGACTAAGGATGGTAAGGCCAATAATATAAGAGATTGATAACCCTATTGACTTCATCATAAAAACGATGAAAAATGGTGTGGCAATATTCAGAGCAAAAACCCACAGCGAATTAAAAACCATTAATCTTTTAAAGTTGCTGTCCTGCAAAGGCCGCTTAAAAAGGCGGATGATATTTTCGTTTGCCAGAATCGATTGCGGCTCCGGCACTTTTGACAATAATAGTACACCTGAAAGTCCGGTAACACCAGCTGCCAGCAGAAAAACACCGTACGTGTTTAACTCTTCACCCGGATAATGTTTCTTTATAAAATCCAGAAGGAAGGCAAGGACCAATCCGAGTACCACATTCAGCACCTGGTTATTCCCACTGCGTTTGGCGAAATATGTGGCTAATGTGTTTTCAGGCACAAGGTCTTTCATCCAGGAGTTCCAACCGGGTCCTGCAATCGACGCAAAAACATAATAAAAAAAGAGGAAAAAAATAATAACATCAATGTATACTTCACCTGGTAAAATGGTAATGATACCCACTACCACGAGAGGCGTTCGTGCAAGGATTGAACAAATTACACTGATTGCTCTCCGGTTATTGTATTTTCTAACCAACCAGATAGAGGCAAGTTGAAATACATTGGTAAGTGTTGGCAAAGCTGCCAGAAGACCAATCTGTAAATTACTGGCATTTAATAAAATGGCCATGGCTACGAGGAATGTACTGCTTGTGAGCGTAGTCATCGCTTCCGAAAAAAGCCCTTCCTGTAAAATAAGTTTCAGCCCGGCAGCTGTTTCTTTTTGGGATAAAGTTTTTTGGGGTGCCAGTCGCATATTTTTTATCAAAACTGGTTTGATTCCGGCTAATAACTCAATTATCATACCCCTCAATTGGAATCAAACGCTAAAGAACTATTAACGCTGACCTACGGCCAGAAACATACAATATTTACTAATTTTTACTGATTCTGTATACCATACCGCCTAAATCTTCTGATACAAGCAGAGAGCCATCGTTTAACATAATAACACCAACAGGTCTCCCGAAGATTGATTTGTTATCGTCCACTAAGAATCCAGTTAAAAAATCATTGAATTTTGTCGGTTTACCATTCTCAAATTCGAGGTGTACCAGTTTGTAACCTTTAGGTTCAGCCCTGTTCCATGACCCATGCATCGCAATAAATGCATCGTTCCTGAAAGTTGCAGGAAATGAATTGCCGGTATAAAACGCCCACTGCATTGGTGCAGCATGTGCATCGTAAATGAGTGATGGGAGTGTACTGAGTTTTAGATATTGTTCGTAAGTTGTATCGCCTGCGGGCCGATTTGCCGGATTAAATTTTCCCTCTCCAAAAATATACGGCCATCCGTAGTTGCCATTTTCTTTCAATAAATTGACTTCCTCTTTTTGTTCATCATCGCCTAGCCAGTCTATGCCATGATCCATACCCCACAATTCCTTTGTCTGAGGATGCCATGCATATCCGATAGTATTACGGAGCCCTTTGGCAAATACAGTTTGATTTGTGCCATCTAGGTTACACCTTAGCATAGTTGCATTTATTTTATTGGGTTCATTACACGCATTGCAGGTACTGCCGATTGATACGTATAATAAATTATCAGGTCCAATGGCAATAGTTCTATTTGGATGCTGGCCGCCATCTGGTAAATCACGGATGATTAATTTGGGAGTAGAGAGTGTTCCATCAGGTTTTATATCGCTTACAAAAACGTCTGTGACAGAGGTGATAAAAAGTTTTTGCTGATGTACCACCAGTCCATGCGCCTGTTGAATTTTTGCAACAATTTTCTTTTCTTCAGCTACGCCATCACGATTCTTGTCACTAAGTAATGTTACACTGCCAGCTTCACGGTCCGACACATAAATATGACCGGCACTGTCCATCGCCAATATTCTTGGCTTACCCAGGTTGTCTGCAAATTTTGATATAGTAAAACCTGCAGGTACTTTCAACTGCTCAATTAAACTATCAGTTACCTTGATAATTGCAGGTTTAAATATATTTCCCGTGAATTGTGCAGTGGTGGGCTTATCCTCCTTTTCAGGAATCTGATATTTCTGCGCTTGTGCATTATTGATATCTACAAATATTACCAGGAAAAATGAAATCATATTGAAACAGGTAGCTTTTCTCATCCGATCTTTATTTAATTGAATGATGAAACGCAATTACGATGCCCGTGCAATGAGATAATTTTTTTGTAGACGAAATAAACAAAGCTGCCTGATCAGTTCCTATTTATAAATTTTTCGAGCTCTTTTTCAAATTTACCACTCGACGCCGCATCTGGATAAAATCTGAAATTATTATCCAGCGGATTAGCGTTCCTGGATTCTGCAGTAAGATTGTATATGCCTGCTGTTACAGTCTGATCTGTTCTTAATCTAACATTGATGGTTCCATTGATTCTCGCAGGATCATGCCCTTTTCTCCTTGGCAGAATTACCAGCGCATTGCGGTCATTGCCGAACAATTTTTCATAACCATATGCTTTCATGAATGAAAAATTGTTGGAAACAATGATGCCACTTGCTTTGTCGACACTGGAAACCGGTGTGCCGGTCTGCTGAAAATAATCCAGTATTCTATCCCATGTGGAATCGTAGCTGATGGTTGAAGTAAAAGTATAGCCGTTGCGTACATAATCTTTTCGCAGCCTTTTAGAAGAAATGCACCCGGAAAACATTACTACAGCAGCAAGAATATATAAGGTTAAAACTTTCATTTTATCAGATTTAAAATTTACGATACCGGACACACGAAATTATTCCGTCGCATTATTGCAAAATTTCAGCCACGGGGATAAACTGTTGAATTTTTAGATGATTTTACACCGCTAAAGTTTTCATACTACAGTCCTTTTAACGATGTTTTAAATTTTGACGCGAAAAAAGTTCAAAATAAGTATTTGTTTTTCTCAAATTAAATGTCAATCTTTGGTGTATTAGATAACTAATACACTAATGATAAAATTAGAAAATGTCAGTTTCGGCTACAGCCCTCGTAAATTATTGTATAAAGGCCTCACAATGAACCTCGACCAGGGGAAGGTTTATGGTTTGTTGGGGCGGAATGGTGCCGGAAAATCAACCCTTTTGAAAAACTTGTCTGGTATGTTATTCCCAATGTTGGGAAAAATTATCATCAATGGGAACGAACCCCGAAAGAGAGAACCCAACTTCCTGCATAACATTTATTTTATTCCGGAAGAGGTGTATGTGCCGGCCCTGACTATCAACAGGTATGTATCTTTATTCGCTCCGTTCTATCCCAGATTTAACAGGGATCAATTTAATAAATACCTGGCAGATCTGGAGGTGGAAACGACCGGGAAGCTCAGCAAACTATCATTCGGTCAGCAGAAGAAATTCATTATCGCTTTTGGGTTAGCCTGTAATACCGCAGTATTATTGTTAGATGAACCCACAAACGGCCTGGACATTCCATCAAAAAAACAATTTAGAAAGTTAATTGCCGGCATTATGGACGGTGACCGGACGATTATTATTTCCACTCACCAGATAAGGGATCTTGATAACCTGATTGATCAGGTGATTATAATTGATGACGGAAAACTTTTGTTGAATGCACCCGTGACAGAAATAGGAGAGAAGTTAATGTTTAAAACCGTTCAGTTTTTTGCAGAAACTTCCGGGTCACTATATACAGAGGAAACTATCAGGGGGATCTCTGTAGTAGTATCCAATTCTAAAATGGAAAGTACTAAAGTTGATCTCGAACATTTATTCAATGCAGTGACAGAAAATCCGGAACGAATAAAAGCAATGTTTTAACCTCCAAAGCATTTACTTATGAATAATGTATTTGATACACGCCGATTTTTTTTGTTATTTAGGAAGACAGTACTGGAAAGGCCAATGCAGTTAATAGGATTCACAGTGTTGATGTTGAGCATCGTGTTTATCATCTATGCTTTTTTTAAATCTATGGGCGCCATTCCGGAAGGGCAAAATGCTTCATTTATGTTTGGGTTTGCCGGAGGTGGCTGTTTTTTGGGAGCCATAATATTTGGTTATTTTAATACCAATGCAAAAGGTGCCGCTTATTTGTTGCTCCCTGCTTCTCAATTTGAAAAATGGCTGGTTTCCGTTTTGATAACTGGTGTTTTTTATACATTGATCTTCCTGCTTTTTTACAGGTTGATGGATAGCTTTTTTGTCGACGCGTACCATAAGAAACTCGATCCGAAAAGTATATACTATACTGAACTGAGAGACGAGATGCAAATCTTACCTTTTGATGGTTTCGTTTTCAAAACAACATTAATGATGTACCTGAACTTTACTGGTGCAACAATGTTGGGTGCGTTATTTTTTAATAAAGCCAGTTTCCTCAAAGTTGCATTGATTTTTTGCGGCCTTCTATTCTTCTCATATTTCCTGAATATTATCGTTGCAAAGATGATGATGAGTGGTGTGCAGAACGCAATGCCTTATCTGTGGACATGGATAAGGATCAACGATGCGGAAGGTAGAATTGAAATGAATACAGTTGTATTAAATGTGTGGCAGTACTGTGCTTTCATCCTGGTTCCATTTATTTTATGGGTATTGGCATTTGTGAGATTAAGGGAAAAGGAATTTTAAATTACTGAAATGGATTTTACAAACAATCAACCAATATACCTGCAGATCGCCGATTATGTATGTGAGCAGATCCTGTTAAAGAACTGGAAGCTGGGTGACAAAATTATCAGTATCCGTGAACTGGCGGTTAGTATGGAAGTGAACCCCAATACCGTTCAACGGGCGTACGACTTCCTGCAGCAAAAAGACATCATTACGAATAAAAGAGGCGTTGGGTATTTTACTGAAGGAGATGCAATGGATCGGATATTGGCATTCAGGCGCGAACAGTTTATGACCAATGAACTGCCGATATTTTTAAAAACAATTTATCTGTTGAAAATAGATCTCAGGGATGTCAAAGCTGAATATGAAAAATATATAACAAACAATTTTCAAAAACAATCCAGATGAAAATAACGGGTAAAATATTAATCGGCCTGCTGGCACTCGCACTGATCGCATTGGTGTTTTCAAATTTTGTGATAAAAAAAGAATTTGAGAAAATTGATAAAACGGATTTCTACTGGAATTTTGAAAAGATATCTAATCAACATTTTAGTCATATTAAAATCGACAGTGGTAATATTGCGGAAATAGTTATCGAACAAAGTGATTCATTTGCTGTAAAGGTTTGGAAGCACCTTAGCGATTATAACAATATTACATACCGTTCTGATATTTCCAATGATACTTTGTTCCTGGGGATTTCTTCTTCAGAAAGCAGGTCGAAAGCGGAAAGGCAATTTAAATATTTCAAAGCTATTCGGGTATTTACTCCCCGGCTGATCTCCTTTTCCGGTCACAATGCGAATGTTGAATTTGTTAAGATGAATCAGCCATCTATTGAAATGATGCTGAGCGGTGTGTCTGTAATAAATTATGAAACGAATTTGCTAACATTGAAAAATTTAAAGATCAGCGCGGTCGATTCCACGCAGGTGAGTATTCATCCCAATCCAGAAATGAGAGTTGATGGCATCTTTAATGTGAATTATTTGAAAGCCAAAGTAGAAGGTAATTCGTCCTTGCAATTAAGTGGAGGATTGATAGACTCATTGGATTATCAACTGACTGACAGTGCTTCCATTTTTTTGTCGGGACGCACGCTCAGTAAAATAAAAAAATAGTGCGACCTGTTTTATAAAGGCTGTACCTGCCATCTTTGCCGATCCATTTTCCATACTTTTTCTTTAAATCGCTGTGGTACGAGCATCAGGATAGCCTTGATGTGAATTGGAAATTTTCTGATCAACCTGTAAAAAGGAATGAATGCCCATACAAGGATTGGCGAACCGTAATGCAGGAGTTTTCTGACTTCTTCAGGAACAAGTTTTTTCTGTACTTCAGTGAGTATGAAATATCGCAATGTGCCAAGGTGTTTGCGGTATTGTTGAAACAGGTCTTTAGTATAGGATGAATATTCCAGGTTAGATTGAAGGTTTTGTTTGTACTGTTTGTGCCACTCTTCGTAGGATTTGGGCAGATCATCCATATTCATACGTTCGGCAATGCGACGGAATGTATCCACGACTTCATCTTTCTCTTCAATCGTTAATTTTCTTTCCAGTAATTCATATGCTTTTATCGAATAATGAATCAGCATATACAAAACATCTTTATAAGCTTCGGCGGGAATGTTTCGCCCGCGTGATTGTTCAACACCCTGATGGATGCTGTTTATTTTGGCTATTGATTGATGAGCTTTGGATTCCTGCTGAAATATTATCTGCCGGGCATATTCCACCGTTGAAAATAATCTTCCGATAGGATCCGCAGGTAATTTTCCGGTGAAATATAACCAGTCTACCTGTTTATTCAATGCAAATTCTGCAGCGGCTCCTGCGAAGATAAATAAGGTGATATCAGTGGTACCCCATATCTTCAAAATAATAGAATCGTCGGCTGTAAATTTTTGTGTTTCCATTTCAATAAGGTTTAACGGTCAGGCTGTAACAGGTATAATGTTTTTTGTACAACGGTTTTCTGATGGATTTTCTCGAGTTGTGTGATTTTTCTGTGACAGATATAAAGCGGTATCCAGCCTATTAATCCAAACGAACAATCAATCATTCGCCAGAAAAATGGAATCTGCCTGATATGTCCTGCAATTAACGCCAAGGGAATAATCATTACACATGCGATGATACCAAATTCTATCACCCAAATATTTCTTACCGGATCCCGCAGCGGACCTATGAATGCCACTGCGATTACAATATGGGCAAACGCCAGCCAGTCGTAGCCATACGCGAGATAAGGATACCTGGCATTGGTTTCGATGATGGCATTCATACAGGTATTCAGCCAATGATAAAATGCAGATTGTTGTTCGGGCCACCAGCTGACTACCCACCTGAGTTCTGTTTCGATCGGGAATGCAGTCAAACCACTTACCAGTAGAATGATGATGAAAAATATAAGCCAGTACCGAATTGTTTTTGACTGTTGAGAGGCAGAGTCCCGTTTCATAAAAGCACTTTGAAATACAAAGTAAAAGAAATTTTTCCAGCTTTGCAATGATCCTTAGAAAATTATTTTGCAGCTTTTCCAAAATCAAACCGGGTATCGGCTGTTCGTTTTTGAAGCGGTAAGGCATGCCTTACCGCTTCAAAAACGAACAGCCGATACCCGGTTTGATTTTGGAAAAGCTGCAAAATAATTTTCTAAGGATCATTGCAAAGCTGGAAAAATTTCTTTTACTTTGTATTTCAAAGTGCTTTTATGAAACGGGACTCTGCCTCTCAACAGTCAAAAACAATTCGGTACTGGCTTATATTTTTCATCATCATTCTACTGGTAAGTGGTTTGACTGCATTCCCGATCGAAACAGAACTCAGGTGGGTAGTCAGCTGGTGGCCCGAACAACAATCTGCATTTTATCATTGGCTGAATACCTGTATGAATGCCATCATCGAAACCAATGCCAGGTATCCTTATCTCGCGTATGGCTACGACTGGCTGGCGTTTGCCCATATTGTAATCGCAGTGGCATTCATAGGTCCGCTGCGGGATCCGGTAAGAAATATTTGGGTGATAGAATTTGGTATCATCGCATGTGTAATGATTATTCCCTTGGCGTTAATTGCAGGACATATCAGGCAGATTCCATTTTTCTGGCGAATGATTGATTGTTCGTTTGGATTAATAGGCTGGATACCGCTTTATATCTGTCACAGAAAAATCACACAACTCGAGAAAATCCATCAGAAAACCGTTGTACAAAAAACATTATACCTGTTACAGCCTGACCGTTAAACCTTATTGAAATGGAAACACAAAAATTTACAGCCGACGATTCTATTATTTTGAAGATATGGGGTACCACTGATATCACCTTATTTATCTTCGCAGGAGCCGCTGCAGAATTTGCATTGAATAAACAGGTAGACTGGTTATATTTCACCGGAAAATTACCTGCGGATCCTATCGGAAGATTATTTTCAACGGTGGAATATGCCCGGCAGATAATATTTCAGCAGGAATCCAAAGCTCATCAATCAATAGCCAAAATAAACAGCATCCATCAGGGTGTTGAACAATCACGCGGGCGAAACATTCCCGCCGAAGCTTATAAAGATGTTTTGTATATGCTGATTCATTATTCGATAAAAGCATATGAATTACTGGAAAGAAAATTAACGATTGAAGAGAAAGATGAAGTCGTGGATACATTCCGTCGCATTGCCGAACGTATGAATATGGATGATCTGCCCAAATCCTACGAAGAGTGGCACAAACAGTACAAACAAAACCTTCAATCTAACCTGGAATATTCATCCTATACTAAAGACCTGTTTCAACAATACCGCAAACACCTTGGCACATTGCGATATTTCATACTCACTGAAGTACAGAAAAAACTTGTTCCTGAAGAAGTCAGAAAACTCCTGCATTACGGTTCGCCAATCCTTGTATGGGCATTCATTCCTTTTTACAGGTTGATCAGAAAATTTCCAATTCACATCAAGGCTATCCTGATGCTCGTACCACAGCGATTTAAAGAAAAAGTATGGAAAATGGATCGGCAAAGATGGCAGGTACAGCCTTTATAAAACAGGTCGCACTATTTTTTTATTTTACTGAGCGTGCGTCCCGACAAAAAAATGGAAGCACTGTCAGTCAGTTGATAATCCAATGAGTCTATCAATCCTCCACTTAATTGCAAGGACGAATTACCTTCTACTTTGGCTTTCAAATAATTCACATTAAAGATGCCATCAACTCTCATTTCTGGATTGGGATGAATACTCACCTGCGTGGAATCGACCGCGCTGATCTTTAAATTTTTCAATGTTAGCAAATTCGTTTCATAATTTATTACAGACACACCGCTCAGCATCATTTCAATAGATGGCTGATTCATCTTAACAAATTCAACATTCGCATTGTGACCGGAAAAGGAGATCAGCCGGGGAGTAAATACCCGAATAGCTTTGAAATATTTAAATTGCCTTTCCGCTTTCGACCTGCTTTCTGAAGAAGAAATCCCCAGGAACAAAGTATCATTGGAAATATCAGAACGGTATGTAATATTGTTATAATCGCTAAGGTGCTTCCAAACCTTTACAGCAAATGAATCACTTTGTTCGATAACTATTTCCGCAATATTACCACTGTCGATTTTAATATGACTAAAATGTTGATTAGATATCTTTTCAAAATTCCAGTAGAAATCCGTTTTATCAATTTTCTCAAATTCTTTTTTTATCACAAAATTTGAAAACACCAATGCGATCAGTGCGAGTGCCAGCAGGCCGATTAATATTTTACCCGTTATTTTCATCTGGATTGTTTTTGAAAATTGTTTGTTATATATTTTTCATATTCAGCTTTGACATCCCTGAGATCTATTTTCAACAGATAAATTGTTTTTAAAAATATCGGCAGTTCATTGGTCATAAACTGTTCGCGCCTGAATGCCAATATCCGATCCATTGCATCTCCTTCAGTAAAATACCCAACGCCTCTTTTATTCGTAATGATGTCTTTTTGCTGCAGGAAGTCGTACGCCCGTTGAACGGTATTGGGGTTCACTTCCATACTAACCGCCAGTTCACGGATACTGATAATTTTGTCACCCAGCTTCCAGTTCTTTAACAGGATCTGCTCACATACATAATCGGCGATCTGCAGGTATATTGGTTGATTGTTTGTAAAATCCATTTCAGTAATTTAAAATTCCTTTTCCCTTAATCTCACAAATGCCAATACCCATAAAATAAATGGAACCAGGATGAAAGCACAGTACTGCCACACATTTAATACAACTGTATTCATTTCAATTCTACCTTCCGCATCGTTGATCCTTATCCATGTCCACAGATAAGGCATTGCGTTCTGCACACCACTCATCATCATCTTTGCAACGATAATATTCAGGAAATATGAGAAGAATAGAAGGCCGCAAAAAATCAATGCAACTTTGAGGAAACTGGCTTTATTAAAAAATAACGCACCCAACATTGTTGCACCAGTAAAGTTCAGGTACATCATTAATGTTGTTTTGAAAACGAAACCATCAAAAGGTAAGATTTGCATCTCGTCTCTCAGTTCAGTATAGTATATACTTTTCGGATCGAGTTTCTTATGGTACGCGTCGACAAAAAAGCTATCCATCAACCTGTAAAAAAGCAGGAAGATCAATGTATAAAAAACACCAGTTATCAAAACGGAAACCAGCCATTTTTCAAATTGAGAAGCAGGGAGCAACAAATAAGCGGCACCTTTTGCATTGGTATTAAAATAACCAAATATTATGGCTCCCAAAAAACAGCCACCTCCGGCAAACCCAAACATAAATGAAGCATTTTGCCCTTCCGGAATGGCGCCCATAGATTTAAAAAAAGCATAGATGATAAACACGATGCTCAACATCAACACTGTGAATCCTATTAACTGCATTGGCCTTTCCAGTACTGTCTTCCTAAATAACAAAAAAAATCGGCGTGTATCAAATACATTATTCATAAGTAAATGCTTTGGAGGTTAAAACATTGCTTTTATTCGTTCCGGATTTTCTGTCACTGCATTGAATAAATGTTCGAGATCAACTTTAGTACTTTCCATTTTAGAATTGGATACTACTACAGAGATCCCCCTGATAGTTTCCTCTGTATATAGTGACCCGGAAGTTTCTGCAAAAAACTGAACGGTTTTAAACATTAACTTCTCTCCTATTTCTGTCACGGGTGCATTCAACAAAAGTTTTCCGTCATCAATTATAATCACCTGATCAATCAGGTTATCAAGATCCCTTATCTGGTGAGTGGAAATAATAATCGTCCGGTCACCGTCCATAATGCCGGCAATTAACTTTCTAAATTGTTTTTTTGATGGAATGTCCAGGCCGTTTGTGGGTTCATCTAACAATAATACTGCGGTATTACAGGCTAACCCAAAAGCGATAATGAATTTCTTCTGCTGACCGAATGATAGTTTGCTGAGCTTCCCGGTCGTTTCCACCTCCAGATCTGCCAGGTATTTATTAAATTGATCCCTGTTAAATCTGGGATAGAACGGAGCGAATAAAGATACATACCTGTTGATAGTCAGGGCCGGCACATACACCTCTTCCGGAATAAAATAAATGTTATGCAGGAAGTTGGGTTCTCTCTTTCGGGGTTCGTTCCCATTGATGATAATTTTTCCCAACATTGGGAATAACATACCAGACAAGTTTTTCAAAAGGGTTGATTTTCCGGCACCATTCCGCCCCAACAAACCATAAACCTTCCCCTGGTCGAGGTTCATTGTGAGGCCTTTATACAATAATTTACGAGGGCTGTAGCCGAAACTGACATTTTCTAATTTTATCATTAGTGTATTAGTTATCTAATACACCAAAGATTGACATTTAATTTGAGAAAAACAAATACTTATTTTGAACTTTTTTCGCGTCAAAATTTAAAACATCGTTAAAAGGACTGTAGTATGAAAACTTTAGCGGTGTAAAATCATCTAAAAATTCAACAGTTTATCCCCGTGGCTGAAATTTTGCAATAATGCGACGGAATAATTTCGTGTGTCCGGTATCGTAAATTTTAAATCTGATAAAATGAAAGTTTTAACCTTATATATTCTTGCTGCTGTAGTAATGTTTTCCGGGTGCATTTCTTCTAAAAGGCTGCGAAAAGATTATGTACGCAACGGCTATACTTTTACTTCAACCATCAGCTACGATTCCACATGGGATAGAATACTGGATTATTTTCAGCAGACCGGCACACCGGTTTCCAGTGTCGACAAAGCAAGTGGCATCATTGTTTCCAACAATTTTTCATTCATGAAAGCATATGGTTATGAAAAATTGTTCGGCAATGACCGCAATGCGCTGGTAATTCTGCCAAGGAGAAAAGGGCATGATCCTGCGAGAATCAATGGAACCATCAATGTTAGATTAAGAACAGATCAGACTGTAACAGCAGGCATATACAATCTTACTGCAGAATCCAGGAACGCTAATCCGCTGGATAATAATTTCAGATTTTATCCAGATGCGGCGTCGAGTGGTAAATTTGAAAAAGAGCTCGAAAAATTTATAAATAGGAACTGATCAGGCAGCTTTGTTTATTTCGTCTACAAAAAAATTATCTCATTGCACGGGCATCGTAATTGCGTTTCATCATTCAATTAAATAAAGATCGGATGAGAAAAGCTACCTGTTTCAATATGATTTCATTTTTCCTGGTAATATTTGTAGATATCAATAATGCACAAGCGCAGAAATATCAGATTCCTGAAAAGGAGGATAAGCCCACCACTGCACAATTCACGGGAAATATATTTAAACCTGCAATTATCAAGGTAACTGATAGTTTAATTGAGCAGTTGAAAGTACCTGCAGGTTTTACTATATCAAAATTTGCAGACAACCTGGGTAAGCCAAGAATATTGGCGATGGACAGTGCCGGTCATATTTATGTGTCGGACCGTGAAGCTGGCAGTGTAACATTACTTAGTGACAAGAATCGTGATGGCGTAGCTGAAGAAAAGAAAATTGTTGCAAAAATTCAACAGGCGCATGGACTGGTGGTACATCAGCAAAAACTTTTTATCACCTCTGTCACAGACGTTTTTGTAAGCGATATAAAACCTGATGGAACACTCTCTACTCCCAAATTAATCATCCGTGATTTACCAGATGGCGGCCAGCATCCAAATAGAACTATTGCCATTGGACCTGATAATTTATTATACGTATCAATCGGCAGTACCTGCAATGCGTGTAATGAACCCAATAAAATAAATGCAACTATGCTAAGGTGTAACCTAGATGGCACAAATCAAACTGTATTTGCCAAAGGGCTCCGTAATACTATCGGATATGCATGGCATCCTCAGACAAAGGAATTGTGGGGTATGGATCATGGCATAGACTGGCTAGGCGATGATGAACAAAAAGAGGAAGTCAATTTATTGAAAGAAAATGGCAACTACGGATGGCCGTATATTTTTGGAGAGGGAAAATTTAATCCGGCAAATCGGCCCGCAGGCGATACAACTTACGAACAATATCTAAAACTCAGTACACTCCCATCACTCATTTACGATGCACATGCTGCACCAATGCAGTGGGCGTTTTATACCGGCAATTCATTTCCTGCAACTTTCAGGAACGATGCATTTATTGCGATGCATGGGTCATGGAACAGGGCTGAACCTAAAGGTTACAAACTGGTACACCTCGAATTTGAGAATGGTAAACCGACAAAATTCAATGATTTTTTAACTGGATTCTTAGTGGACGATAACAAATCAATCTTCGGGAGACCTGTTGGTGTTATTATGTTAAACGATGGCTCTCTGCTTGTATCAGAAGATTTAGGCGGTATGGTATACAGAATCAGTAAAAATTAGTAAATATTGTATGTTTCTGGCCGTAGGTCAGCGTTAATAGTTCTTTAGCGTTTGATTCCAATTGAGGGGTATGATAATTGAGTTATTAGCCGGAATCAAACCAGTTTTGATAAAAAATATGCGACTGGCACCCCAAAAAACTTTATCCCAAAAAGAAACAGCTGCCGGGCTGAAACTTATTTTACAGGAAGGGCTTTTTTCGGAAGCGATGACTACGCTCACAAGCAGTACATTCCTCGTAGCCATGGCCATTTTATTAAATGCCAGTAATTTACAGATTGGTCTTCTGGCAGCTTTGCCAACACTTACCAATGTATTTCAACTTGCCTCTATCTGGTTGGTTAGAAAATACAATAACCGGAGAGCAATCAGTGTAATTTGTTCAATCCTTGCACGAACGCCTCTCGTGGTAGTGGGTATCATTACCATTTTACCAGGTGAAGTATACATTGATGTTATTATTTTTTTCCTCTTTTTTTATTATGTTTTTGCGTCGATTGCAGGACCCGGTTGGAACTCCTGGATGAAAGACCTTGTGCCTGAAAACACATTAGCCACATATTTCGCCAAACGCAGTGGGAATAACCAGGTGCTGAATGTGGTACTCGGATTGGTCCTTGCCTTCCTTCTGGATTTTATAAAGAAACATTATCCGGGTGAAGAGTTAAACACGTACGGTGTTTTTCTGCTGGCAGCTGGTGTTACCGGACTTTCAGGTGTACTATTATTGTCAAAAGTGCCGGAGCCGCAATCGATTCTGGCAAACGAAAATATCATCCGCCTTTTTAAGCGGCCTTTGCAGGACAGCAACTTTAAAAGATTAATGGTTTTTAATTCGCTGTGGGTTTTTGCTCTGAATATTGCCACACCATTTTTCATCGTTTTTATGATGAAGTCAATAGGGTTATCAATCTCTTATATTATTGGCCTTACCATCCTTAGTCAGCTCAGCACAATTTTCACTGTTCGCTTATGGGGCAGGTATGCCGATCGGTACAGCAATAAAACAATTATTGCCATCAGTGCACCACTTTATATTCTTGTAATGATAGCATGGTGTTTTGCAGGCATTTATTCAACTTTGTATGCAAACCTTATACTGCTTGCCATCATCCATATCGTTACAGGTATTTCAACTGCAGGAATTAATTTATCGCTGACAAATATTGGACTGAAATTGGCACCGGCCAACTATTCGATAGTTTATCTTTCAGTGAAAAATATAATCACTGCTATTTTTTCTTCCCTTGGACCATTGGTTGGTGGCGTGCTGGCAGATTATTTTAATAAACGTTCATTAACTATAAATGCTGAATACATCGGACCGAAAATGAACAAAGTATTTCATGTATTATCGCTGCATGAATTTAATTTTTTGTTTTTGATCGGTGCCTTCCTTGCTTTTATTGCATTAGAATTTTTAGTGGCTGTTAAGGAAACCGGAGAGGTGGAAAAAGATGTAGTGATGAAAATGATGCGGGGCAATATCAAAAGCAATTTGAAAGAACACTACCTGATCGGCCATTTTGTAACCTGGCACGACCAATTCCGGGACTTGTTGCGAAAAAAAACAGGTACACATGAAATATCAAAAAATTCAGCAGATTAGTAAAAATCTACATGATGCACTTGCTGACCGTGTTATGTTTTATGATGAGACAGCAACATGAGTGCAATTTATTATCTAAATGAATCAACTGTTGTACAACTATTGATCAGCATGAATCAAATTCCTGAACCCAGAATAAACAGTATATTACATCAACAAATGAAACGCTCTCTCCGGTTCAAACAGGCTGTTAAACATTTAATAAGATAAAACTAAATGGTGTGATCGTTCTTCAACAGAGCCTGCATTTTTTTCTGCACATTGTTTTTCCTGCCCTGGTTGCATGGTATTTTTTTAAACCTGAATGGAGGAAAGTTTATGTGATTTTTTTACTTACCATGTTGGTTGATCTTGATCACCTGATCGCTGATCCGATTTTTGATCCGTCGCGGTGCAGTATAGGATTTCACCCTTTACATAGCAATATTGCCATTCTCATATATACTATACTGCTGTTTATTCCTAAAACCCGGATTATTGCAGTCGGTTTGCTCATGCATATGATCACCGACTTTATTGATTGTCAGTTTATGCAATCAGTTAAATAAGTTTCACAGAAGGGAATAATTTTAAGAAACGGTAAAAAATCAAAAGGCGGGTTATGTATTACAGAAAAAAAATTAATTTGTCCATTGCTTTAATTTGTTGTGTCATCTTCATTTCTTATCCAAAAAATTTACTGTCACAGGAAGCTTCTTCAACTTCGAACTTATTTAAAGCAGGATTTCTTAATCCGGGTATCAGCTTTGAAAAAGCAACCGGTAAAAAGCAGACCTTATATTTCAATGCTTTTCTAAGTCCATATTTTTCTTTTCTATACTCCAGTAATCTTGGTACGTCGACCGACTTTCGGCTGGAACCATCACTATCGCTGCATTACAGGTTTTATTATAATGGAAGCACCAGGGCCCGGAAGGAAAAATTTACTGAGCGAAACAGCATGAATTATCTTGCTCCAATTTATAATGTTGTGTTTTCCAAGCGACGGATGTCTTCCTCTCATTATGAAGAAACTTCAATGCGCCCTGTGCATACTGTAGCATTTTCCTGGGGCTTACAAAGAAATTACAAAAACCGGTTCAGTCTCGATTTTAGTTTTGGACCGGGTGTACTTTTTACAAAATCTTCAGCGCCCGACGCAAATGGTAACCCGGTAAAAAATAATTACAGCAGTTTTACAATTGTATCAGAGGTAAACATCGGTATCTGGTTGAACAGTAGAACTAAAAAGCACTCCATCACTGAAAGATTGTAATTATCAGGCTTTCGATTATTTTCATGAAGGTTAAGTTGTAATTACATTGTATCTGGTAGTGAACAATTACTTTTACAGGATTCACTAATTGAGATTTCATTGCTCATGGAAAAAACAATTGCAGTGTCAAGATGGTACAGGCTGATACCAATGGCATTTATCACGTATAGTCTTGCGTACCTTGATCGGGCTAACTTCGGATTTGGTACAGCAGGGGGAATGGCGAAAGATCTGAATATCACCGCACCGACATCTTCATTACTCAGTTCATTATTTTTCCTTGGCTATTTTTTCTTTCAGATACCTGGTGCTGACTATGCATCAAAAAAAAGCGCAAAAAAATTAATCTTCTGGTCATTAATTGGCTGGGGAACGCTGGCAACATTAATCGGAATGATTTCCAATATTCCGGCGTTGATTGTAATCCGGTTTCTGCTAGGTGTTGTGGAAAGCGCGGTGATGCCGGCGATGCTGATATTACTCAGCCGATGGTTCACAAAAGCGGAACGGTCGAGAGCGAACACGTTTCTTATCCTGGGTAATCCGGTTACCATACTCTGGATGTCGATACTTTCCGGTTATCTCATAGAATCAGTAGGCTGGCGCGGCATGTTTATACTCGAAGGCGTGCCTGCAATCATCTGGGCTTTTCTCTGGTGGCGTTGGATTGATGATGACCCGCAGAAAGCACGCTGGTTATCCGATACCGACAAAGCTGAACTTTCAGCTCAGCTTAAAAAAGAACAAACAGGTATTGCTCCGGTAAAAAATTACAAGGAGGCATTCAAAAGCAGGGCTGTCATCCTGCTGTCCCTGCAATACGCGTTATGGAGCATCGGCGTTTATGGATTCGTGATGTGGCTGCCTTCGATAATCAAATCAGCTCCTGGAATGGGCATCGTGAATACAGGATGGTTATCGGCAGTGCCTTATGTTTTCGCAGTGATCGGAATGCTTGTTGCTGCTTATTTTTCCGACAAAACACAGCGGCGAAAAATATTTGTGTGGCCTTTTTTACTGATTGCGTCCCTCGCATTTTATGGCTCATACCTTATCGGTGCAGATCACTTCGCTATTTCTTTCACAATGCTTACCGTGGCAGGTATGGCAATGTATGCTCCTTACGGGCCTTTTTTCGCGATCATACCTGAGATACTGCCGCAAAATGTTTCCGGTGTTGCAATGGCACTTATTAATAGTTTTGGGGCACTGGGATCTTTTGCGGGTGCATACCTTGTTGGCTATCTGAATGCAGTAACAGGCGATTACGGTGCCTCTTATTTGTTTATGGCAGGTTCATTATTTTTGTCGGCTATCGTCACCTTGATTGCAGTTAAACAGAAACTGGCAGTAACATGAGCACCTTATGCTGCTACAGTTTTCTTTTTCAGGATTGCGGCACTGATCACTGAAACGATCAACCCTACAGGCAGTATCTCCATATATGTAATTACAGCATTGAAAAAGGGATTCTGATACATCGTCATGAATTGCTTCATATCAGCTGCATATTCATCGATTTTTGCCTGCGGGGCATTTTCTGCCTTCATCTTAGCCACCATTTTATCTGCGTATCCATCCATAAAACCGGGATCGAAAAAAAAGTAATTAATCAGCCAGGCCACAACATAAAAGGTTGAAGCGATAAGGGTGATATACAACCCGATTCTGAAAGCTTTACCGAAACTAATGGTCCCGCCATTATGCTTATCACGAAAACTTTTTACAGCAACAAAAATCAGCGAAAAGGCGAGTATCATGGATGCATATCCATAATACATTCCATATTCACTTTCCATCGGGTTTCCGATACTGGAGTAAATAAGAACCCAGGCGCTGGTGATCGCACCTGCGATCAGTCCAAATACGATAATCAGTTTTTTCATACTTTTCTATTGACGCCGAAACTATAGTATGAACTCTTTTCCAGGCTCATACTAAAGGATGATTTTAGTC
>JANPJC010000067.1:0-25575 GCA_031425315.1 Chitinophagales bacterium | reverse complement strand
CATGCCTTGCCGCTACTATCAATTGGAAACGTTGCTCATCATTCGGACACACCCTACCTCCTCCAACAATATATCCCCAATAACAATAATACAAAAACCAATACTATGCGGAGTGATTTTTTTGATTGGGGGAATAGGCTTGATTTATCATTTATTAAGTCATTCCCATAGTAGCGGCAAGGCATGCCTTGCCGCTACTATCAATTGGAAACGTTGCTCATCATTCGGACATACCCTCCTGCAGCTACAAAGCATTGCTTTCTACAATATGTCATACATCATTGCTATAAGGCTTTTTTTTTGATGGGGATATAGGTACAATTCATTATTCATTGAGTATTCCCATTTGTAGCGGCAAGGCATGCCTTGCCGCTACAAATGGTGAAACGTTGCTCAATATTTGGACACATTCTTCCTGCCGCTACAATCTGGAATTGGAAAGTTTGTCTATTTTAGGGTCCCGCATGAATTAAACGGTCAGTTATCTATCTCCCCTCTATGAAAGAAAGTAAATAGAAGTCAGTGGCGAATTACCAGGAATAAAATGAACTATGAATTCACTGGTGGTTTAGTAATGATGCAATAATTAATTGAATAAACTTTATCCGTAATTACACGTTGCTATAATATCAGATTCCCTTTAAAAAATGTGGAATTGAATAGATTTACTTTCTGCGATGTCATTCGATTTAAACAGAATTATGAACAATTTAATAGTTATAAATGCCCTTACAGTTGTGCTATTGGTCTTTTCAATACCCAAATCAAATGCTCAAGTTTCTTTAGACTCCTCAACAACTAAAAAAGAGTATACCAATTTGGAGGAAGCACTGGAAAATCCTGACAAGGTTTTTCGTTTGAACCTCAGTAATCAAAACATCAGGTTGCCTTTAGATAGCATTTGGGCTAAGTTTCAAAATCTGGAGTATCTAAGTTTAAGAAATGACCACTTGACTAAAATCCCCGAGGGAATTGGTAGTTTAAAAAATCTGAGAGTGCTAGATTTGAGTGGCAATGATTTCAAATTGTTACCTGAGTCATTTTCAAGGTTAGAAAATTTAAACGAAATTTATCTTGATGATGAAAAGAAGATGGATATTAATAAAAGTCTTTGGATCATTAAAGACTTACCAAATCTGAAAAAGTTACACCTCGAAAATGATAATTTGAAAAGTATTCCTAGCAGCGTGTTTTATTTTCACAACTTGGAAGCGCTGTACTTAAATAATAATAGATTTAAAAAAATACCAAAGGAGATTCAGAGCTTAAAGAATATTAAGTACATTGATTTACATGACAACAAATTTAAACTTGACAATCAAAATTTTCAAAACCATGGTTTCGGCATAAAGATTCGATTTTGATTTTTTAATTAGCCATAGTCGATTTTCTTTGTGAAAACTACCCGAATACTCGTTATCGTAGAAGATGAGCGGTGATTTTACTTTTAGGTTCAAAAAAATCGGCAGCAGCTTTATAATTTTACCACATTAAGTTACAGAAAGCATCACTTTGGCTGCAGCTAAGGGTGCCACCACAGACGCATTAAAAATATTATAGTCTATTCTATAAAATTTAAATTATTGATTTGAGTGATAAAATAGAAATCAATTCAATCATTCTCTTGGAATTCATGGGTGATTGTCAATATCAGCTACTTAACACCTTTATTAACATCCCTCCAGTGTTTAGAAGTAAAGACTTGCCAACACAGAAATTTGTAAAGCAATAGTTTCTACTTGCCAACTGGTTTCGGTTATATCGAAGAAACCTATTGGTTTTATGGTGACTTTATTTACTTCAGCAATAATTCCCACGACATTGTTTTTCAAAACAGTTTTTAGGCCGGCAAAGTTCTCTTTTATTGTTACAAATAAATCCGACGCATTGTATTGCAGGGAAAGGCGGGCGTTTGTTCAGTAAATAACGATTCATTCTGTAAGCGGGCGTACGCACAATCTTATTATCTTAGTGCAAACGATTTGGATTTTGAATCAATACATTTCAGATATGAAAAATTCCCGCAGGTCATTTATCAGAAATTCCATCGGAAGCGCTGCAGCATTAACAGTTGGTGGCATCCTTCCCGGTTTTACTGCCAAAGCGTATACACAAATCATTGGTGCGAACGACCGGATAAGAGTGGCAGTAATGGGTGTGAATAGCAGGGGGTTTGCGCTGGCAACGAATTTTGCCAAACAGGAAAACGCACTCGTAAATTTTATTGCCGATGTGGATTCGAGGGCGGCAGCAAAATGCGCGGCTGCCGTAAATGGCATTCAGTCTGATAAAACGAAGGAGATAACAGATTTCAGAAAAGCGCTGGATGCAAAAGAAACCGATGTTCTGGCTATTGCTGCTCCGGATCATTGGCATGCACCTGCGGCTATTCTGGCTTCTGCCGGCGGGAAACATGTGTATGTAGAAAAACCTTGCAGCCATAATCCTCATGAAGGCGAACTTTTGATGGCAGCTGCAGCGAAGTATAAGAATAAAATTCAGATGGGGAATCAGCGCCGGTCATGGCCTAATGTAGGTGCAGCAATTAAGGAAATTCATGATGGTGCAATTGGCCGCACATACTTCGCTAAAACATGGTACACAAATAACCGCGCGGCGATCGGAACCGGGAAAAAAGTTGATGTTCCGGCATGGCTTGATTACGAATTATGGCAAGGCCCGGCTCCAAGAGAAGCTTATCGTGATAATATCATTCATTACAACTGGCATTGGTTCTGGAACTGGGGCACAGGAGAGGCCTGCAATAACGGCACACATATGGTTGATCTTGCACGCTGGGGCCTGGAGGTTAATTACCCGGTTGAAGTGAGCTCTTCAGGTGGCCGATACCGTTATCAGGATGATTGGCAGACTCCAGATACACAGATAATCAATATTGAATTCGAAAACAGAAAAATGATCAGCTGGGAAGGCAGAAGTTGTAACGGCAAACTGATTGAGGGCTCTGGCGCAGGTATCCAGTTTTTTGGTGACAATGGTTCGATGCTGATTGACGGTAATGCATATAAAATATTTAACAGCAAAGATGAGTTGATTAAAGAAGTTAAGGAAACAGCAATTGTTGATCCGCGAAATTTATCCAACCCTTCTGAAAGTCTTGATGCATTGCATCTGCAGAATTTATTTAATGCGATCAGAAAGGGAACGCCTTTACAGTCGGATATTACAGGGGGGCACCAAAGTACACTGTTGTGCCAACTGGGTAATATTGCACAGCGCACGGGGGCTACATTAAAAACCGATCCGCGGAATGGTCATATTCTGAATAATGATGCAGCAAAAAAATATTGGACACGTGATTATTCAAAGGGATGGGAGCCGAAGGTGTAATTAACTTACTGTTTTACAGTAATAACTTTTCCTTTTGAATAAGCGGATAAATTTGGATTATACATGCATTGCAAACTTGTTAAACCATTATAGCATGTGCCCTTTGCAGACACTATAGTTTCATATGTAATCCGGTTTTCTCCTGCTGGTATTTTTTCAGCAAAAAAATGCATACCCTGGTCCCTTATTGAACGGTAATACGAAAAACCATCTTCATATTCATAACCGCTGTGTTGATCCGCTGGCTCCAGTAACGCTGCCCTGCCATCTTCGATAAATACATATCTTAATGTTTTTGCAGTCCGGATAACAATTTCGGTTCTGAGCTTATCACCAACGCTCACCACCGTGCTGTCATTGAGTGCTTCCCATCTATTAAATTGTGCGTTCCACCTGTACATGTTTTTGAAAAGGTGTAATGATTGTTCGGTTGCAGGTTCCAGAGGGTTATCTGCAAAATAATAATAGCTGGCACTCGCCTCGATATCAGCATTACCTGGGTTTGTGATTGCTGTTGCAGCAAATCCTGAACCGGGTTTTAATTTTCTGAAATCATAAATACGACCGGTCAGCAATTCATTGCTGGCAGTTAGCTTAACATTGTTTAACTGCAACGATACGCTGCCTGTTGAATCATTACCTGGCCTGGTATTTCTGTTCAATAAGCCAACTACATCTCCAGTAGATCGCGTTGAGCTCCACTGATGTTCTGTTCTGTTTTTCAATATCCAGTGAATAATCTCTTTTACAATATCAGGTTGATTGTTGGTCTCAAAAACTTCTGCCAATTTCACCAGCCATTCTTCTGTTTGGTAATTCAGGTCTTCTTCGTCGGATATCTCCTTCCAGCGAATACCGTTGGCATCTCGGATACTGCGCTGCTCCAGCGACCTGATCAACTCATCAGCTTGTTTTAATATTAATGTATCATTTGTACCCGCCTGCTTAGCCGCCAGTATCAACATCGCCTTTTGCCCTAAACCAAGCGTTGCATAGTTTTTGATGTTTTTCCTGATGACGGAATCACCAAAAAGTCTGATGCTGTCATGCATTGTAAATTGTTGTAACCAATATGCCCTTGCATACAAACAGAAAAGTTTGTTAACTCCGGCATCCCTTGAAACCAATGCAGCATCACAATAGCTGATCAGGTTTTCGATCAATTTTTCGTATTGATTATTATCACTGATGAGATGAAATGAAGGAGATTGTTCCTTCGATATTTTTCCAAACCCTGCGAGCAGGTACATAGAGATAAACGGATTTGATTTGCCACCCGGAAACCACGACACTCCGCCATCTGATTGCTGCAGCTCACTGATTTTGTCAAAGAATTCACCGATAGATTTTTTGGCGTAAACAGTATCCAGAATTTTGTTTAGCTGCTCCTGCATTAAGTTTAATTTTTGATCAAGGTTTAGCCATGGCATATTTTCCAACAGCGTCCCTGATTCCTCATCAGGCTGTTGATCTTTACCTTCTGACATGGTTACTTTAGGAGCAATATTTTTCAATCCATTTTTATTGAGATCATAACCTAATGAAAATGCGTACAACTTATTAAACATTTGTTCTGCGCAGTTGTAAGGATAATTTGCCAGGTAAGGAAGTGCGTACAAAACAGCAGATTGGGGCCTGGGCTGAATCGTCAGTCCCAGCCCATAGGGCGTAATAGTGTGTTCAGCTTCGGGGAAATTAATTGTTTGCGATTTGCCTGCGCCCAGGTTAACATTTATATGATAACTGAATAATTTTTGTTTCGATAAAACAGGGATTACATGTTCTTCACCGTCACCAAATGTTTTTGAAGAGGCCGCGATTTTAATTTTCACTGCATGCTGGAAAGTGTCAGGAACAATAATGCTGAAGTAAACAAATTGCTGATCACCGGGTTTCACTTCGAATGTCTGAGGGCCGGATATTGAAAATAGTTTTCCAACATTTTCTCCGCTGGACATATCTTCAATAACACAACTAATATTTCCATTGATAAGATTACTATCAAGGTTGGATATCCTTGTAGCAATCTCAATTTTATCGCCCTGGTAAACGAAACGTGGAACGGCGGGCTGTACCATCAGGGGCAGCTGACTGAGTATGGATTTTTCCGCATAAACAAACTGTGATTTTTTATTATGCGCCAGCATTTTCCATTTCCATTCGGTTACACTTTCAGGCAGCGTAAATGAAATCGTATAGAATCCGTTTTTATCCGGATATAAAGCAGGATAAAAGAACGCTGATTCATTAAAATTTTTGCGGATGACCGGCGGCGTTTCAATTACTGTGGGTTCGGGAAATATTATTTTCCCTTTGGTGCTGATGATCAGTACTCCTTCTGCTGCCCTTGAGCCATAAATTGCCGTTGCATCCGCGCCTTTCAGGATCATCGATTCTGTGATCAGGTTGGCATCGAAACTGGATAGGTTTCCGGTAAAAGGTACACCGTCAATGATGATAAACAACTGGTTGTAAGCCTGGAGTGTTGAGCTGCCTCTAAACACAACACTCATTGTTCCCGAAAGATTTTTTCTTGTTCCGTAGCCGATCACCACAACATCACTTAAGCCATAAGTATTAAGGACCTGGACGCCGGCCAATTTTCCTTGTAATGCAAATTCAAGATCATCTTCATAATTCCGGTAAAACGGGTAAATTTTAATATTTTCTGGTAGCCACCATATTAATTTTTGGCGGGTCTGAACAGGAAAGCCTGTGGAATAATTTTGATACAGGTTTTCTGATATTGATTCGTTCAATACAGTTTGCCAGACATTGTAGGGATAACGGTATCCATTATTTGAAACAGGAGTTGACCAATTGTGTGTTTCAATTCTGTCTAAAGCCGCATCATACATTGTGGTCATCAACTCCGCCTCATCTTTGTTTTTCGATTGTATGGAGACGATAAATTTTTCTTTTGCACCTGGTGCCATCACTTTGCGGTATGATTCAATGTGAAGCTTTGGAGATGAGGTTGCATTGTCAGGAACAAAAATGTTTTCTGTTTTTGTAAATACTTTATTGTTTCTGACATAAGTGTAACTGAATTGTACAATACCATCGGGTCTGTCGTTAAAATCAAAATTCAAATCATTTACTCCTTTACTGTCTGTGCTGAATTGATATTGGTGTTTGAACCGCCTTCCTTTTTTTGTAAAAATATGGTATGAAACCTGCGTGATGGCATATTGTGCACCTGCATTGTTGAACTGCTTTGAAATCAATTGCCTGCTGTTTGCAAATTTCACGTCTGCAGTATGGATTGGCTGTTCATCTCCGAGCCTTTCCCACCCACCTTCCATATCATACACAACAAATTCGCTTTTAGTTTCGCCGATCAGCTTTCCGTTCTCTATACAGGACACTTTCACTTTATAGTTGCCGGGTAAAAGGTCATTGGCTTTTATTTCCAGGCCCTCATTATTAGTTTCTATTATTTTTGAAAGGACCGGAATTTCAATCCTTGCGATATTTACAAACAGATCCTGCGTTTTGAAAAGGCTGATCATTTCCTCCCTCGGAAACAGCCAGGTGTCAACCTTTTTGTCTGCAGCATACCGCGGATTAATGGAGTCGCTGACGACGCTGTAAAGCTCAATCTTGACCTTTTTAGTCAGCCATCCACCAAGGACAGTATTACTTTTTACAACCACACGCTGTGTTTTATCTGCAGCCTTATATCTTGGCGTAAAAATTGAAATTTTAAGAGGCTTTGACGATACTTCAAAACTTTCTTCAGCTTCTTTTGATTCACCCGTTCCATCAATTGATTTTACTTCAATACGATACCTCGCACTAACAGGGTTTTCGTCATTCCAATCTTTCGCTGCAAAAAATGTATCCTTTATTTTAATTTTCAGTTCTCCTTTGTTATCAGAACAAGCTGTGTCGATCCACTGTTCATTTGCATGTAGATTTGAATAGTTTTCGAATAATTCTCTTTCTATTCTGTAAAAGATTTTAACGTTGTTTAGTGCTGCGCCTGCAATAGAACGCGTTTTTATTTTGATTTCAAATTCGTCACCGGGCAGGAGGAAGATTGCAGGTTTTTCTACTGAAAGATCATAGGTTGGCCGCTTGTACTCTTCCACCAGGAATGTTCCTTCGTTACTATGTGATGCATTATCCAGATCCTCACATTCAATTGACCATTCGCCGGTTGATGCATTTTTAGGGATACGGAATGTGCCAGAAAAAGATCCATATGCATTTGGCAGCAGGCGCATACTATCCATTGTATTGTACTCGGGGTCGTATATGGCAAATTCCAGTTTCTGCTTGCTGAATTGTAATGCCAGTTTGTAGATCAATTTTTTGAATGGAGAAAAAGAAAGATTTTTCCAATTTAGCACTACCGGTTCGCCGGTTTTTGGATGTTTGATCGTGATGATGCCTTTGTAGTGAACAAGTTGACCCGGCCGGTAAATAGCCCGATCAGTGTATACATTCACTTCAGCATGATCTTCGTAATATTCAATGAGGTCGTCATAATTTTCTTCATTGTATGTGTCATCATAACGAACACGACTGCTGGTACTAAAGTAATACCGGAAACTATCATTGGCAGTGGCGACATCTACAAATCCGGTCTTACCAGGTATTAAATTAACTCTGCTATTTCCTGCAAGTTTCACCTGTACTTTTCCAGTTACAATTTCCTGGTTGGATTTTGTATCGCGGGTATAACTGATCGTTACTGATGATTGATCCAAGGGATTTCCGGTTTGCCTGTCTAACACAAAAATGGTATTGGCATGATGCAATACTGCAATTTTTGTAACCTCAATGGCTGTAAAATCTATGGCCGCTTTAAGATCATTGAAATCTCCATCAGTAAATAATATTAGAAATTTGCCCGCAGGTAAACCATCAAATTTGATGTACGATGAATGGGATTGAAAGTCTTTTACGTCGGGTATGGAAATTTCTCCTTTAGCAACATCGGGAAGTAAGAAGTGAGATCTGATCATCTTATCACTGCCCTTTGATGGACTTCCGGGGATCAGTGACACAATGCGGTATTTAAGCTTTTGGATATTTTTGAACGAAATCTCTCCGAGAATCGGTGATTCGGGAAGATGGAATTTTTCGATAGTTAACTGAAGTTTTTTCTCAGTAATGTTTTCTGCCATTTTTGTGAGCACATCATTAATAAAAGTGAAACTGTCGAATGTGCTTCGGTTTTCATTAAATAATTCGAGTGCTTTTACGTATTGGAATTGATGCGCCGTGTCGAAACTGAAATCACGGATTTCTCCATGGTATAAATTTTTCTTGCTGTTATATAATCCGGCATCATTATTCCACAACAGGCAAAGCTGATAGATGCCATGTGCCTTAACAGTATTTAAATTGGATTCACTAAGTTGATACAGGTACTTTTCGTATGCAGCTTTTGTTCCAATTTGTAAGCTGTGCTGGAAAATCTGTTTTTTGAGCAGGCTCTCAATATAATAATACGCATTTGGTTTTTCACGATTAAAGTTGAGCCATTTGATATAGGTTTTCCATAGTTTGCCCGTGCTATTTCCATTACTGCTCCAACTATTCAATGTATCAATAAACACATCGGTGCTGCCGGAGAAAATCTGAGGCTGAATAAAAGCAGACTTGCTTTTATTCATTTGCCATAAAACATCAATATATTCTGCATAGATAATATCGGCTACGGATGGTTTGTACAAAAAGATAAGCGGGTCGAAATACAGCCACAACCAATGTATTATATTTTCTTCCTGCGCAGCTGCACTTTGTGAAAGGCTGATTGCCGCCTCGTATTGAATCAACGCAATACTGTCTAACGAGTTTGATGATAAAGTAACGAAATCGTAACTACTGGAATATGATCCGATCAACATCCTCTTTTTACTACCCAGAAATTTCGATTTGTATTGGCTTATTCTTTGGGCTTTTGCAACATGCATTGCCATTTTTAATAAAGGAGACGACGAAGGAGACTGAAGAATACTGTCTATATATCGACTGTTCTTAAAGAAAAGAGTGTCTTCGGTGATCAGATCAGTGATGCGCAATCGGAGTGATAAACATCTGGCTACTATTCCATCTTCTTCTGCAGATGAATATACGTGAATGAGACTGTCAAGCGATTTTTGTGCATTCCTGAAATCCTTTTTTTTATCGATGCTGTTTTCAAATCCTTCCCAGTAAATGTCTTTATTGTATTGTGCAAAAGTATCGGCGCACCATAGCGTACTAAATACCATTACTATCAGCAATCGCAACATCATAAGCAGTTTTAAACATGATGCCAGAAAAGAAGGGATTACATAACGCTTTATTGTTTTCATCAATAAAGCGTTATGTAATCCCTCCAAATCTGATAAAAAGTTTACTGTTCCGGCCTCATCATCGGGAATAGTAATACATCCTGGATAGATGGCTGATTCGTCAGCAACATGCAGATCCTGTCAATACCAAAACCAATACCGGATGTTGGAGGCATACCATATTCCAAAGCACGGAGGAAATCGTAATCAATAAACATTGCTTCATCATCACCCCGTTCCATCAATTTAATCTGCTCTTCAAATCGCTCACGTTGATCTATCGGATCATTAAGCTCTGTGTAGGCATTGGCCATTTCCTTGCCATTAACCATCAATTCAAATCTTTCCACCAGGCCTTCTTTACTACGATGCTTTTTTGTAAGCGGACTCATCTCCACCGGGTAGTCGATAATGAAAGTGGGTTGAATATAATGATGCTCACATTTTTCACTGAATAATTCATCAATGAGTTTACCCTTGCCCATTGTTGCATCAACAGGGATGTGGAGTGTTTTACAAACATTGCGAATTTCATCTTCGCTCATCCCGCTGATATCATACCCTGTATGTTCTTTAATAGCATCGTACATAGTGATGCGTTTGTATGGCGCCTTAAAGTCGATTGTTTTGCCATCACTTTCAACAGTCGTAATACCGTTAACATCTATCGCGGCTTTTTCCAACAGTTGTTCTGTCGTTTCCATCATCCAGATATAATCTTTGTAAGCAGTATAAAACTCCAATACAGTAAATTCCGGATTATGTGTACGATCCATTCCTTCGTTACGGAAGTTGCGCGAAAATTCATACACCCAATCAAAGCCACCAACTATCAATCGTTTTAAATAGAGTTCGTTGGCGATTCTCAGGTACATCGGAATATCCAATGCATTGTGATGTGTAGTGAAAGGCCTCGCAGCGGCGCCGCCGGGTATGCTTTGTAGAACAGGTGTGTCAACTTCCAGCGCACCTCTTTCATTGAGAAAGGCGCGAATGGAATTCATCAGCTTGGTCCTTTTGGTAAATGTTTCTTTTACCTGCGGATTAACAATCAAATCGGCATACCGCTGACGATACCTGAATTCAGGGTCAGTGACTGCATCAAAGGTTTCGCCCTCTTTCTCTTTCACCACTGGCAGCGGCTTCAATGACTTTGTAAGGAATACCAATTCGTTTACATGGATTGAAGTCTCACCCGTTTTGGTGGTGAAAACATAACCTTTAACTCCGATGATATCACCAATGTCTGTAAGGTGTTTCCAAACTCTGTCATATAAAGTTTTATCCTCGCCGGGACAAATCTCATCGCGTTTCACATAAAGCTGAATTTTTCCCGTGCTATCCTGCAAAACTGCGAAGCTGGCCTTGCCCATGTCCCTGATACTCATGATTCTGCCCGCGAGGCAAACTGCGGAAAAATCGGCCTTGTTCTCTTCGCCTTTATAATTCGATTTGATGCGTACAGCCGTGATGTTGACGGGGTACAGTGGCGCCGGATAGGGATCAATACCTAAAGATTTAAATTCTTTCAGTTTCTCTCTGCGGATAATTTCCTGTTCAGACAAGTGTAGAATGTTCATGCCTTAATCACTTTAAATTCCGGCAAAGGTAAAGCAAGGAGGCAGGACGGCAAAAGGAGGTTTATATTCATTACCCAAGTGCAAAAAGCAAAATAAATAATCCAAATAAAGCTAATATTCCACCAATAAAAGAAAAGCCGATAATACTCACCGTTCTGTTTTTTTTAGTGGCTTTGATATCCATATCGTACCAGTCAGCTCTTTTAATCTGGTTTCTGGAAATGTAAACTATCCTGTTCATTGCCGGAGCAGGTTCATCTATATAAAGGTGTACCTGAGACAACACCTGTTTGGCATGCTTTTTTTTGTAGATGTTGGGTTTGTTGGGATATGGATGGGCATACATCATGGGCAAATTACCGGCTGCCTGAATCGAACCTGAAATGGTATCATTGATCACCTTTACGTTATTTAGTTCAGCAATATTGTCTAAGTAATGAAGTACGACAGTGTTTGATGGGCTGTTTAACGCTTCTGCTTTTTGTGTTGTTAATTCAGCCACTGAATTAGTTTGATAATACTTCAGAAAACAACCGGTATTGCCGGTCAATAAGGATAAGAGAAAAAAATAAATCTGAACTTTTCCAGTGATCCGTTTCATGATTTAAAATTGATTTTGAATGAATAATAAATAGCTGGTGTGCTTTATTTCACAATTGTATATTAAAGCAATTATAAATTAATAGAATTATCCATTTTAGCCGCATCAGCTGAATGGGCGTAAATTCTAAATGTATTCTTACCGTTTCTTCATTCCCACTTTTTCCGTCTCGCCTGAGGCGAGACCGGCTACTACTTTTGAATAGTAGCGATCTTGAATCTCATAATACATAGCCGTCTCGCCTCAGGCGAGAGGAAGGAACGAAAAGAAACGGGAAAGCTTAAAAACAGTGAAAAGTTCACTCAAATGTTTCACCAGCTTTCACAGTGGGTAATATGTTAATGAACTTGAATATAGCTTCTGATTGATTTTGAATCGTCAGGAAGACCAAACCAATGGCCAGTATTCGCTTTGCGGTCTAAATGGATATTCCTATAAATTAAATAGTATTCTGGGTTTGTAAGTTATTCAATTGAAACGCAGTATCCGGATGATGACTTTTAATAAAACCTCAACCTGTATTGCAATGAAAATCGTAAGTAAAAATTCCCCTTATCGCTTAGTGTTATTTCTGTATTGCGTCCCCCACCATCTTCTTCCCCATTCATCAATTTGCGGGAAACGGAGTACCCGGCCTCAAGATTAAACACAATCTTTTTGGTGATATATAGATCAGTGAATCCACCTATCTGAATATCTGTCGTACGATAATAATCATTCGAAGGGTAGGCAGTCAATGGCGAAATACGATATGAATTGGGAAATGTTCGGAAAACTAAACCCAATGAAATAAAGGAGTTGACCCTGTTTTCGTAAGTAAGAGAACTTGGCATATTACCAAAGAGGTAAGAACGTTTGTTGATCTTCCATTCAATACCTAAAACCGGCATAAAAAAATTGCCAAAAAATTCTTTGTTGTAATAAAGTCCCGCTCTCAATTTTAATTCAGGACGAATAGTTCGCGTTATCCAAAATACTCCGCCGATTTGAAATCTGTCACTGTACGGAATGCCTGACTCACCGTTCCATCTGGGTATACCTCCCAGCATCACTGACCAATGACTATTTAATTTTTTTGTAAACGAAACAAGCATGAAAAGACCATTCAGATCTTTAGATTCATCACTTTCACTTAATCCGATCCAGCGTTTTTCTATCACCGGATTGATTAATAAAATACTGCTATCGTTTTTAAATACTATCGGAATATTTACCTGCGATCGGAGATGATGGAATGAGTGCAGGCTTCCGTTTTTATCTAACCCTTTTCCAGGACTATAGGAAAAATATGTGCTGGCCAGATCAATATAAGGTTGTGCTAACGAATGATTGCAGATAACAATTGAAACAAGAATAAAATACAACCTGCCCATAACATCTATTTTTAAGATGAGTAGATGCAGTTTGGAAGGGACAGATAAATGATTAAGAAAGTAAATGCTGGTGTGGAAATAGCTTATTTAAATTAATGTATTTCGGGTAATGCAAACCGTTAAAGTTTAAATTTTATTTTACTACTGGGTGTCTGTAAAATTCATACCAGCAGCACCTGCCAGGCCTCTGCCACTTTTCCCTGGTCTAAAAGATAGCCTGCATGGCGGTGTAATTCCAATTCCATTTCATCGGGATTCGGGGAAAAGTATTGAATAATCTGTTTAAGATGCGGGTCGTCGAATGAAGCGTCAATATCTGGAAGTTCAGTTACATTAGCGAGAATCGCCAATTGATTACCGGTAAGTATTTTGCTTTTGAGTATAGTTTCCGGTAATTGGTCGAAGCCAATGCCTTTGTGCACATTGGGTTTTGGTACATGAAACAGATTGGATTCGTTTACCGCACTATACCAGTCGCCTCCAAGTCTCGCAACATGATGCAGTTTGGTTTGATCGATCATGGTGCCGGCAGCATTTAATATTTCATCAGCAATATGCATAATCAATACTTCACATACCACCAGGTTGCCTGCTCCTCCCTCATTGCCCAAAGGAATAATGTTGATCACTTTACATTCCATCTGCACTTTGCTTTCTGCTACGCGTGGCGGTGAAACCATCTCAGAAGGTGTGGCCGTCAATCCAGATTTGATGAATTCATTGGTGCCTTTAGGATACTCACAGCTGGCTAATGAAGCCTGCTGAACTATTTCATAATCAACAATATTTATTACAACCTCCGCCACTTCCTGCACATTCTCAAGCGTATGTTTTGTAGTATTATCACGCACACGCCGGGACGCTGAAAAAATAACTATCGGCGGTTCAATAGAAAAAAGATTAAAAAAAGAAAAGGGGCTAAGGTTTATATTCCCCTGCCGGTCAATTGTGGAGGCAAAACAAATAGGTCGCGGCGCTACTGCATGCTGCAACCAGTTCTGTCGTTGGGGTACCGGCAAATCACTGAGCAATAATTTCATATCATTTCCTCGTTTTAATAATAAAGCGGAAAAATCAAAGTTAAATGGAATAAGCATTGCCTTTGATGACTCTATTCAGATCAAACATAGGCAAATTAAGGTGAGCGCAAGTGTATTTTGTTCAGTATAAAGGCTTTACAGAAAGCCTGGTTTTTTAAGGGTTTTTTATATGGGATTTAAACCTTGTATTAATGTTTAGGTCTTATACCAGACCACAACAATAATTTATGAAAAAAATAATCCTTCCCGCTTTGATTGCCGCCACAGTTTTTTCCTCAGGATTTGTATCTGCGCAGGAAAAAAGTGAAGCCATTCAGTTACCCGGGGATCAGTTTTCGCTAAAAGGTGCATTAGAAGCTTTTAAAAAAGCTGATTCACCTGAAGCATTTGAAAAGGTTTTAAATATCGCTGATAACGATATTAATAATCTGGATCTTAATGAAGATGGTGATGTTGATTATATCCGGGTTATCAATAGAAAAGAAAAAGATGTTCAGCTATTTATTTTACAGGTACCGATAACAGAAAATGAAAATCAGGATGTTGCGGTGATTGAGTTGGAACGCACAGAGGAGGACCAGGCTGTTGTTCAGATTATTGGGGATGAAGATATTTTTGGAGAAGAAATAATCATTGAACCTGCTGAAGAAGAACAAGAAGTTTCACTGTTTCACGCTGCAGGGGATAAAAATTCAGGTCCTTCATATAATGCAACAGATTATGCGCCTGGTATTGTTGTAAATGTCTGGGGCTGGCCGCAAGTTCGTTTTGTTTTTGGTCCCCGGTATGTGGGTTATGTTTCTCCATGGAGATGGCATCATCCACCTGTATGGTTTGCACCGAGAAAACCAATAGCAAGAGCAACATGGCATCCACGCAGTGGCTACTATCATAACAGGTATGTTGTTGCTCCATCACATCGCATAGTGAATGCCCATAAAATGTACAGGCCGATGCGTACAACATCTGTAACTGTATACAATAGAAACAGGCATACCGTAACTCATTATCGCACCACCGGCCGTAAAAATCCTGGTTATTATGGTAACCGCGGCCGTGGACATCATAAGACTGTAATCGTTAGGAAAAGAGGGCGATAAATATTTTGTGTTTTTAATCCGTTTTCTATTGGGCGGTCTGTCAAATGACAGATCGCCTTTTTTTTATTTGTAATGATATCGCTGATATCAGATAAACAAAAAATTGCCGGGAGGTATCTTCTCCCGGCCTTTCGTTGCAAGAATGAACGGCTGGTAATCTGATTTAAATTTTAATTCTAACTCGTACTTGTTTTCTCAGTCTTCTTTGCTTCACTCAGATTGCAGATGAATCAAACGGTTTTTTAATGCATCATGATAAAGAAAAAATTGATTTGATTAGTTGGGGGAAATGAAAAGTGGGACCTACAACTTTGACCATTCGTACTAATCCTGCTAATGCTAAATCGATAATTGCTAAAACATATGTTAATTGATCGATTAATTGCCATAACCACACATACTTTAGTCATATTTAGCAGTCTAACCAAAGTACAATTAAAATCAATTTGATATGAAGGCAACATTCTTAAGCATTTTATCAGCTTTAGTTGTCTCTGCCGGCTCACTCACCGCACAGGAACAAAAAAGCTTTACGGGTTTACCGGGCGACCAATTCAGTTTGAATGGGGCGTTGGAAGCTTTTAAACGATCGGCATCACCGGAAGAATTTGAGAAAAAACTCAATAGCACCGACAATGATGTAAACAATCTTGACCTGAACAATGATGGTAAAGTCGATTATGTTAAAGTCATAGGTAAAAAGGAAAAAGATGTTCAGCTTTTCATTTTGCAGGTTCCTATTGATGGGGACGAAAATCAGGATATTGCTGTTATCGAACTCGAGCGAAAGGGTCCTGATGAAGCCGTAATACAGATTGTGGGCGACCAGGATATTTTCGGTGAAGAAGTTGTGGTGGAACCTCTAAATGAAAATGAAAAGGAAACCTCATTTTTCAATAATGGCGAGAATATAAATCGCGGACCGTCAGGTTCCGGTTTTATTGAAAGCAATGGTTTGTTCTGTAATGTTTGGGGATGGCCATCGGTACAGTTTGTTTTTTCACCATTTTATGTGGGCTGGGTTTCTCCGTGGAGCTGGTATGATGAACCCTATTGGTGGACACCACGTGCTCAGATGGGATGGTCATTTTGGTCTCCGCGCCGGAATTATTACCACCGGTATTATTATATGCCGCCACAGCCAAGAATTGTGTATGCCCGTAACATCTATCGTCCCATGCGTTGTGCCTCTGTAGTTGTATATAATCAGCACAGAACTGCTGTAACTTATTACAGGACGAATCATCGCAATCCAAGAGTGTATAACAATTATCCTTATGGCCAAAGACAGGGAAACGCATATAACAGGGGTAATGCACCACGTGGTGCAAATCCTGGCTACTATGGTCGTCGTGAAAGAGATAGAAATGGTAGAAATTATAATGATCCACGTGGATTTAACAACGGCGGCAGAGAGAGGAATGAAGTTGTCAATAGCAACAGGCCTGGTCATTCAAACAGACCATCGAGGGAATTTAATCGCTCAGACCGTGGTGGTTCACAGGAGGGCGGGTTTACAAGGCCATCTTCACCAACAAGGCCTTCAAATGAATTCAATCGTCCGGGAAGGACGAGGCCGTCGAATGGCGAATACAACAGGCAGCATCCGTCACCGAGGCCGCAGTCTGGCTTTAACCGTCCGCAAAGCGGAGATAGAAGGCCGCCAGCTGATGTAAACAGAAGATCTGCGCCCGACAGGCCCACCAGGTCTTTTAATCAGGGATCATCATCACCTGGTCGTGAATTTAACCGCAATTCTTCTCCCCGCACAAACAGTGGCGGAAGAGAAGGAGCGAGGCGGCCGACCAGAAATTAAAATTTTCGAAATCATTATCCATATGAAAAAATGCAGTGCACTGTGATGGTGCGCTGCATTTTTGTTTTTGATAAAGTTGAATACAGGGCCTTCTTCAATCAGTATTAATCATAAAATAAAATCTGCAACATTCTTTTCATTTTGAGCTAATTGTTCACTTCATTATCGTTTTGATAACTTCCAAACATACACTTCTGGGAATGTCTTTTATCACCAACCTTCCATCCTTGATTTTCTTAAAATTGGCAGACAAACTTTCACTGCATGACCTCTTAAAGGCTATCCGGTTTTTTATTAAAATATTTTAATAGAATTATCCATTTTAGCCACATTAGCTGGATGGGCGTGAAATCTAAATGTATTTTTACCGATTCTTCATTCCCGCTTTTTCCGTCTCGCCTGAGGCGAGACTGGCTGCTACTTTTGAATAGCAGCGATCTTGCATCTCATAATACATAGCCGTCCCTCCTCGGGCGAGAGGAAATAACGGAAAAAAACGGGAAAGATTAAAAACATTGAAAAGTTCACTCAAATGCTTTGTTAATCTGGTAATATGTTAATGAACTTGAATACAGCTTCTGGTTGATTTTGAATCTTCATTAAAACCAAACCAATGGCCAGTATTCGCTTTGCGGTCTAAATGGATATTCCTATATTTTAAAAGCTGCGATATATCTTAGTTAACAATGCAGGTTAGTAGTGAAGTTGTTTATATCCTTCTTTTAAATTGAAATCACAGTTATGTGTAAATCCAGGCCCAATAAATTAAAACCAATTGTAATGGAAGTCTTATTATTCTTATCCATAAAGGAATCCTGCTGAATTTATTATTCACCGCCATATAAATATTTGAAGGAAAAACTGCAATCAGTAATAAGATAATTCCCCAGGCTGAATACATCCGCGTATTCTCAAAAAGCAGGCCTGCTCCAAATAAAATTTCCGCCGCTCCACTGATCGCCACCGCAAGAGAGGGATAAGGAATTTGAGGAGGTACTATTTTCCTGTAAAATTTTGGGTTAATAAAATGATACAGCCCGGCCGCTATGTAGAGGATTGCCATGATTATCAGTCCTAACAGGTTCATACCTGGCAAGTCTTTTTGACCTCTTAGGCCTAAAGAACGAAGCAGATCCAACGTATGGTTAAGCGAGCGGTTATCACTCCAGCCCTCATGACCCGGAATTATCCATTTCGGGTTTTTAAATTTTGATATCGTTTTATTAATCGAAGATGGCCATGCTTTTACATCGGCATCGGATAGATTACCAATTCCCTCCGATTCAGTGCTTTTGACAAAACATCCTCCATATAACACCCTGTGCCCATCGAACCATATCACTATATTATCTGGCGTGTGTCCTGCACCCGGAAAAAAAGCCTCTATTTTTTTATCGCCAACAGTAAAAATGGTGTCTTTATCAAATACAAATTCCGCAACTTTTTCATTATCACGTATACAGAATTTTTTTGTAGCCGCGCTACTCCAGGTGGCAATTCCTTTTTGGCGATAGTAATCAAAACCGGCTGTGCGATCCGCATGAAAATGTGTGGCAATGGCCATCACCACTTTCTGACTATGTTTTACTTCGATGCTATCGAGCAGCGCCTGGAATTGAGTGGAATCCCATGGGCAATCAATCAGCACTGCGCCAGCCGTTGTTAGTACATACATGCCATTGGCAGGATATGGAGTGCCTTGATAGTTTTGCCATGTAGTATAAACGTAGAAGTCTTTTTGTATTGATGATATAACAAGTGGCTGCGCTTTGAGCGTACTCAGCACAACAGCGGATATGCTTAAAAAGGTTAGAATGAATCGAAAGAATAGTTTCATATAGAAAGGTTATCGCCAGACCTAACAGGTTTTATAACCCTCTTAGGTCCGGCGGAAAACGACCTCGCCCTTAACGATAGTCGCAGTTACTGAAATATTATCATCGAAAATAGTAATGTCGGCAAGTTTTCCGGGAGTAAGAGATCCTGTTTCATGCTGCACACCCAAAATCCGCGCCGGAGTGGCGGTGATCATTTGAATGGCATCAGTAATACTCACGCCTCCATCATTTATCATTGTTCGTACCAACCGGTCGGCAGTAGCTACGCTGCCGGCAAAAGAACTTCGGTCGGGCAATTTAGCAACGCCATCTTCCACAATAACTTTTAATCCATTGACCCTGCTTCCCAATATGCTTTCTCCGGGTGGCAATGCGGCAGCACGCATGGCATCAGTAACTAATGCAATGCGTTCAGGTCCTTTGATTTTGAAGATTAATTTTAACAAGGGAGAAGGAAGGTGTACACCATCAGCAATGATTTCCACATCCATTTCATCAATGATAAAGGCACTTTCAATGGTACCTGCATATCGAAATGCATTTTTACGGGTCACGCCGCTCATGCCTGAGTAAAGATGTGTTGCCAATGTATAGCCGGCTTCAAATCCTTTTACAACATCGTCATAAAATGCATCGGTATGTGCAAGGGCCGGCAATACACCTTTGCTTTTCATATACCTGGCAAAATCGAGTGCACCAGGTAATTCAGGTGCCGCGCTCCACCTTTTTATAAATGGATATTGCTCAATGATTGGAATGTACTCGGCAGGATCAGGGTTACGGATAAACCGCGGATCCTGAGCGCCGCGTTGATTCATTGCAAAATATGGCCCTTCAAGATGCATCCCGGAAAAGCGCGAACCTGTTTCATTTTTTTTATCAGCTAGCTCGTAAGCTTCAAGTGTGTTTATCAATTCTTCCTTTGAGCCCGATAAGGTAGTTGGCATCATCAATGTGGTGCCGCACCGGGCATGCGTGGCAGCAATCTGCAAGAAAGAATGAACATCTCCATCCATAAAATCATATCCGCCTCCACCATGAATATGGATATCAATAAATCCTGGAGAGATGTATTGACCATTCGCATCAATAATTTCAGCACCGGCAGACAAAGAAAGATTTTTACCTACTTCAATAATTTTTTCCCCTTCAATAGAAACTGTTGCGTTTTCTATTATTCCTTCGGGAGTAATAACATTGCCATTGGTGATATATAATTTACGGGTTTGCATGCTTCTCATTTAATTCTTTGTACCCATCTTCTGATTCTGTATCCTGCAAATGCATAGAATGCAAGATATAAATAGCAAGGTAAGAGCACCCAATATGCATCCCGCAAAGAATACGCATCCGCGAAGTAACCATAAACCTGGGGTAGTATTGCATTTCCACTTAAACCCATAATCATCAGCGAAGCACCAAGTTTTGTAAACTTACCCAGTCCATCCAATGCCAGCGGCCATAAACCTGCCCATACCATTGAATTAGCGAAACCCAATGATACCACAAACCAGATTGAAATATCTGTTTGATAACCAAATATATTTACTGTGCCTTTACTGAATACAATCAGCAGTGTCAGGCAAATACCCAGCACAGTACAAAATCTTAATACATTTAACTGACTCACTATTTTTGGAATCAATGTAATGCCCAGTAAATAACCGAGTATTGTTAGCGAGAGTGTGTAAGATGGAAAAAATTTCGCTTCAAGTAAAGTGAGCTGCATTGATGTGGCATAATTAATCACTGTATCTATTGCTATAACCTGGGTGCCTACATGTAAAAAAATGGCAATAGCGCCCATTATAAGATGTGGAAATTGAAAAATATTATTCTTTGTTTTAAATTCTTCAGCAGAGATTCCTTCATCTCTGTCGGTATTAATTTCGGGAAGTGGAGAAAACCAGATAGCCGTGGCAAGGCCGATAAGCGTGAATCCCGCAATAAAGTATGGCCAGATAACACGACGTATCAATTCATCCAGCGCATTATCTTTTTCAGCTTCTCCCATAGTGGGAATCAATCTAAACAACTCTGAATCAGTGGATCGAAGTATCAAAGCAGCAAAAATAATAGGTGCAAGAATACCTGCTCCTTTATTAAGTATACCCATTATACTGATACGTCTTGCTGCACTTTCTTTTGGACCCAGCAAAGTAATAAATGGATTTGCTGCTGTTTGTAGAATAGCAAGTCCCGTTCCGATAGTAAATAATCCCGACAAAAAAACTGGGTACATTCTATACAGTGCTGCCGGAATAAATATAAATGCGCCTGCCGCCATGATTATGAAGCCCAAAGAAATACCTTTTTTAAATCCTGTTTTTTTTAACAGATAGGCAGACGGTACTGACAAAAAGAAATATGAAATGTAAAAAGCAAAAGTTACAAAGTAAGATTGAAAATTATTGAGCTCACAGGCAATTTTAAAGAATGGGATAAGAATGGAATTGAGCCAGGATACAAATCCAAAAACAAAAAACATCATCCCCAATATAATGATGGAGATATTGACTTTTTCCCTGCTCAATGAGCCTTCCCCTAAATTTTCAGTCATATCTCCCAATGCTTAATATCGATATTAATGATGCGTAAAATATTCGTGTTTGGCATTAAGTTTTGCAGCCGAATGATGGTCGAGATAACAACTGCATTGATCATGCTGCTGTAATATGCTGGCAGGATGCAAATTGCTGATACTGCTATTGAAACAACCCGCTACTGCATCGGCTTTGCGTGTATCCGGCACAGAGCATATGATTACAGAAGATTTCATGATCTGTTGTATCGACATACTGATTGCTTGTGTTGGAACTGCATCAAGCAAAGGAAACCACCCTTCTCCCAGCTGTTGTTTCCTGCAGGCTTCATCAAGATCTACCACGATGTATGGCTCTTCAGTTTGAAAATCTGCCGGGGGATCATTAAAAGCCAGATGGCCATTTTCGCCGATACCTACCAATGCCACATCTATTGGATGATCTGTAATTAATCTGCCCAATCTTTTGCATTCTGTAATGGCATCAGCTTCGCCATCAATAAGATAAGCGGCTTTCAGATCGGGAACTTTTTCAAGGAATCGCTCCCGCAAATATTTCCGGAAACTTGCAGCAGCTGTATCAGGTAGTCCGATATATTCATCCAGATGAAACATAACCACTTTGGTCCAATCGATATCAGTGGTTGATATTAATTCCTGCAATGTTTCAAACTGACTGGTACCTGTAGCGAGGATAATATTAGCCACGCCGCTTGAATTGATAGCTGCTTTAATTCCATCAGCAGCTTCTCTTGCTGCTGCCTTTCCCAACTCTTTTGCATTTTCACAAATATGAATTTTCATATCAGATAATTTGATTGTTGAATATTATTTCAGCCATTGATCAAACCAACTGAAAGCTTCAAGCTGCATGGGTAAATCAAACTTATGTGGACCGGGATAGTAAGAACATTTGTATTTATCTGATGCACCTGCTTTTTTGTACACTTCTGCCAGAATATTATCTGCCCGTTTCATTTCTGGCAGCGTATACAAATCGTCGTCTGAATCATTCAGAATCATTGTAGGCAATGGTACCCGCAATCCAAGGAGTTCCGGCAAATCCATTTCGTTAGGGAGCAAAGGCACATAAGTCATCCAGGTATGTGTAACGGATTTGTTCAGCAGAAAATCTTTCCAGGTGCTCATAAAGCCAACACAAATGGCACACTTAATACGCGGATCAAGGCCGCCCATAAATATCGTGCGCATTCCGCCGCCCGAAAGGCCGGCGCATCCTATCCTGTTTGCATCTACTTCGGGTCTGGCACATAGTATGTCAAGTGCTTTACGGTCTTCAGCAAAAAAAACTCCAGGCCAGGTGGTTCCTGCACAGTATAATGATTTAGCCATGATATGCTCGTGATCACCTGCCCATTTGTTATAAGCCTCGATGTTTTTTGCTTCCTCTGGATTTTCATCAGATAATCCATCCCGATAACGTTCAGGCACATCCGATAACATCACTCTTCTGCTGCCAAATGGAAACGCATCTGATACCAGTACCACATACCCTTTTTTCGCCAGTTCATTCGCCCATGCCCGCTTTTGATAATAAAATTCCTGGTGTTCGACCATCAGTGGATGTTGATCATCACTGATCTTAGTGATTTTTCGCGTACCGAAATATTTGTTACCGCCATGATCGTGAAAAGCCAGAATACCAGGCAATTTTTTTGAAACATCTTTCGGCCTCAGCAATATCGCTGCAGTTGGATTTCCATAAGGCAATTGCCAGCTCAGTTCTTCAATATGCAAACCATCATATTCCGTGGTCCTGATCAATTTCACTTCGGGCATCCCTCCAATATCAGGTATCGCCAGTCGTTCAACCGCCCTTTCCCGTGCTGCTTTTTTCCAAACTTTCAGGTCCTGCCATTTTTTATTTCTGAAAGAGAAGGATGGCAGCGATTTTTCGGTGAGTGAAGCAGCCCACTCACCATAGCCGCCAATAAGACTTTTCGATGATTGCAACACCTGTACAGGCATATTCAATTGTTGAAAGGGTGAAACATTTAAATTTTCGGCAGATAATTCCTGCATCCATCCCGGGCTTGAAAGTCCTAAACCTGTAAGCCCCGAGAGCCGGATAAAATTTCTTCTGTTATGCGGCATTTGAAAAAAATTACGTGTTGCACAATGTAATAAAGATGATGGCTCCGACAAAGAGAATCTTTTTGTGACATGAATATCTTATCTTGACAGTATTCGACAGTTACTCTTAATGCCTTGCAATATGCTCAGAAACACAGCTATCTTTTTTGCAATCGTTTGCGTAAACTTTTTATATGCTACTGTTTATGCACAGAATATTGATGAGTTGAAACTAAAAGACTACAGGCCGGAATCAATCTATAAAATTCCGGTAACTGAAATCAAGAAAGCACGTTTTCCTGTTGTTGATTTTCATTCGCACGACTATCCTGAAACGGATGCACAAGTGGATGAGTGGGTAAAAACCATGGATGCGGCCAATATCAGCAAATCGATCATTTTGTCATATTCAACAGGGGCAAAGTTTGATTCGGTCGTTCAAAAATACTCGCGGTATAAAGACCGCTTTGAAATATGGTGCGGCTTTGATTATTCAGGAATGGATCAGCCGGGCTGGTCGGCAAAAGCCGTAGCAGAACTCGAAAGATGTTTTAAAAAGGGAGCCAGGGGTGTCGGCGAACTTGGTGATAAAGGTTTGGGGGAGTTTTATTCTCGTCCTACTCCAGGTTATGACATGCATATCGACGATCCACGCATGAAGCCATTGATTAAGAAATGTGGTGAATTGAAGATACCTATAAGTATACATGTTGCCGAAGATGCGTGGATGTATGCAAAAGCAGATAGTACTAACGATGGTTTGATGAACGCCGGTACCTGGCATGTTGATATGAGTAAACCTGGTATATTGGATCATGATCAGCTGGTGAAGACGCTGGAGAATGCAGTGCGGGAAAATCCTAAAACCACTTTCATTGCATGTCACCTGGCTAATTGTTGCAGTGATTTAAATATGCTGGGAAAGATTTTTGATAAATATCCAAATCTGTATGCTGATATTGCTGCGCGATATGGCGAACTGGCGCCAATTCCGAGGTTTGTAAAAGCTTTTATAGAAAAATATGCTAACAGGATAGTCTTTGGAACAGATATGGGTTACAAGCCGGCTATGTACCAAAGTATTTTCAGGATTCTGGAATCGGCTGATGAGCATTTTTATGACCGTGAACATTTCAATTACCACTGGCCGCTGCATGGATTGAATTTGAGTGAGGGAACATTGAAGCAGATTTATAACGGTAATGCTTTGAAAATAGTAAGTAGTAAGAAGTAAGAAATGAGCAGGGAACAGCCAATACAGGTTGTACGTTTTAAGTTATACGTTTTACGTAAATACAGTAGAGGCTACATAGAGCGTCCGTAATCATCGGATTAAAAAATTGTTGTTGTTCCGAATCAGCGTCCACAGCCCATACAATTGAGTGAATATAAAAGGTGGAATGTTTGACAGTAGCGACAAGGCATGCCTTGTCGCTACTGTCAAACAGCCAATACAGGTTGTACGTTTTAAGTTAATACAATGCTGCAGTCTCAGTGTATCTCCTGTATAAATCTCCGTGCATCTCCGCGTATATGGCTTTGACTTTTTGTTTCTGTGGCGATATGGGTTATGCGTTTTTAGGTTGCAAAAGATTGCTGTTGATTTGGGTTTTTGGCTACAGAGAGCCACAAAGGAACAAAGGCCACAGAGAACAGCCAGTAGAGGTTGTACGTTTTACAAAATGGAACGGCCGTTGATTGACGTTTCACGATTCACGATTCACGAATGAGACGGCTGTTTCTTCCCACTTCGCACTTCGCACTTCCCACTTCAAATTGTCCCATTCACTTATTCACTCAGCAAAAAGAGTATACAAACTATAAACACTTATCCCGAGAATAGAAACAATACTGATCCATAAAGCAATATCATAAAACATTGAAGGCTTTATATACTGCGTTCTTCTATATCTGAAATGTAGTGCAGCAAATATGACAAGTATCAGCAAC
>JANPJC010000066.1:0-8378 GCA_031425315.1 Chitinophagales bacterium | reverse complement strand
TGGAAGAAAAATGATAAGGTGGAAGTGGTATTACCGATGGAAGTAAGGACGGTGACGGCCAATGAAAATGTGAAAGATAATATCGGCAAAGTGGCGCTGCAACGCGGACCATTGATGTACTGTGCAGAGTGGGCCGATAACAATGGCAGAACAAGTAATTTCGTAATTCCATCAGGAACAGTTTTCACCAGTGAGTTTAATCCCTCGATACTCAATGGCATAATAACACTGAAAGCAGAAGTACCATCGATTATTGCAGATGGAAAATCTGTGAACACAGTTAAAAAACCATTCGTGGCTATCCCCTATTACAGCTGGGCTAACAGGGGTAAGGGAGAAATGAATGTATGGTTTCCGAAGGAAGTGAATGATGTGGAGATCCTTACGAAGAAGTGAATTTTGAAGTGCGAAGTACGAAGTATGAAGTGGGAAGTGAACAGCCGTTGCCTTCGTGAAACGTGAATCGTGAATCGTGAATGCACTTGGCCGAGTGTAGGTGAATGTGTGAATGTGTCTTTTGAAGTGGGAAGTGCGAATTGCGAAGTGAACAGCCGTTGCTTTCGTGAATCTATATCGTTGAATAAAGAAAAATATGACTTCTTAGCGGTGCTTTTTTGAACCACATAGACACATAGTTTAATACAAAGAAATTTCTATGTGCCCTATGTGACTATGTGGCGGATGTTTCCTTGGGAGGCCATTCCACAAATACCGCAAAGTTTGACCAATCCAGTTCTTGATTTAACAATATAGAACTGTGAAACGTGAATGAACTCTCTACTCACTTACAGATGGATGTTCAACCAACTACCGTCAACCCGAAACCGAAAACGAGACTGAAATTGAAATAAATTAATATAAACGACAAATGATCAACCTTAATGCACTTGAAGTTTGGTTTGTAACAGGAAGCCAGCATCTTTATGGCGATGAAACACTAAAAAAAGTGGCAGAGCATTCACAGGAGATTGCGAAGTCACTCAACGAAGCCAGTACTATTCCTGTAACGATAATCTTCAAACCGGTATTGAAGAGCACAGAAGAAATATTTGCTTTATGCCAGGACGCCAATAACGCCAAAAATTGTATCGGCATCATCACCTGGATGCATACCTTTTCTCCTGCTAAAATGTGGATCGGCGGATTGAAAATTCTGCAGAAACCATTAATGCATTTACACACACAATTCAACAGGGATATCCCGTGGAGTTCTATTGATATGGACTTTATGAACCTCAACCAATCTGCGCATGGTGACAGGGAATTCGGTTTCATCATGTCGCGCATGCGATTGAATCGTAAAGTGGTTGTGGGACACTGGCAAAATGAGGCTACTATCAAAAGTATTAGCGAATGGACGCGCACTGCAGCCGCATGGGCCGATTGGCAGGGTGGAAAGTTTGTCCGTTTTGGCGACAACATGCGTTATGTTGCAGTCACCGAAGGTGATAAAGTGGAAGCGGAAATGAAATTTGGTTATTCAGTCAACACATACGGCGTCGGCGACCTCGTGAAAGTGATCAATGCTACAACCGACCGTGAAATTGATACGCTTGTAAAAGAATACGAAGACCTTTATTCCGTTGTGCCGGCACTAAGAAAAGGTGGTGATCAGCATGCATCATTAAGAGCCGCGGCAAAAATAGAAATCGGGCTCACTCATTTTTTAGAAGACGGCAATTTCAAAGGATTTACAGATACGTTCGAAGACCTTCATGGTATGGAGCAGTTGCCCGGTATCGCTTCGCAGCGCCTCATGGGTAAGGGTTATGGCTTTGGTGGTGAAGGCGACTGGAAAACATCTGCATTAGTACGAGCAATGAAAGTAATGGGTACAGGTTTACCGGGTGGTAATTCATTTATGGAAGATTATACCTACCATTTTGAACCCGGTAATGAACTTGTTTTAGGTTCGCATATGCTGGAGATCTGCGAGAGCATCGCCAGTAAAAAACCTCTCTGCGAAATCCATCCGCTGGGTATCGGTGGCAAAGCCGATCCGGTTCGTTTGGTATTTAATGTTGCTGCTGGTCCGGCGCTCAATGCTTCAATTGTGGATATGGGTAACAGGTTCAGGTTATTAGTGAATGATGTCACCGCTGTTGAACCAGAACTCGAATTACCTAAACTGCCAGTAGCCAGGGTATTGTGGAAACCGCATCCCAACATGAACGATGCACTCGCCGCATGGATCTATGCCGGCGGTGCGCATCATACAGGTTACAGTCAGAACCTGCATTCCGGCTACCTCGCTGACTTTGCAGAAATAGCTGGAATTGAATGTGTACTGATCAACTCAGACACAAAACTTCATTCATTTAAAAATGAATTGAAGTGGAACGAGAAAGCTTACAATAATTATTAATAATTTCCCGGATAAACTGCTGCTTATATGAAGAATCAACTTTCGACCTATGACTACATTGTCTTTATCGTCTACTTTATTGTAGTCGCGGGATATGGTTATTGGATCTATCAGAAACGTAAAAAGAATGAGCATGATGCAAAGGCTTATTTCCTGGCAGAGGGCACACTCACCTGGTGGGCCATTGGCGCTTCGCTGATTGCCTCCAACATTTCGGCGGAGCAGTTCATTGGTATGAGCGGAGAAGGGTTTTTTCTGGGCATTGCAGTGGCCGCATACGAATGGATCGCCGCGGTGGCGCTGATCATTATCGCGATATGGTTCATTCCGGTGTACCTGAAGAATCATATTTACACCATGCCGCAGTTCCTGAAAACGAGGTACAATGAAACGGTGGCGTTGATCATGGCTGTGTTCTGGTTGTTCCTGTATGTATTCGTCAACCTAACTTCAATTTTATATCTCGGTGCTGTGGCGATTAATGGCCTGGCCGGTGGCGACTACCTGCACCTGATCATGGTGGGATTGGCAATATTTGCTTTAGTGATTTCTTTGGGCGGTATGAAAGTGGTGGCGTATACAGATGTGATCCAGGTGGCGGTACTGATCATTGGTGGATTAGTGACTTCATATATTGCATTATCGCAGGTAGGTAAATTTTTTGGAGAAGATTCAGCTATTGCAGGATTTTCACGATTACTCACCGAAGCCCCTGAACATTTTAAAATGATCATTCCGAGACCTGATGAAAACAGCTCACAAAATGACATCAACAAATACATCACTTTTCCGGGCATCCTTTCTTATCTCGCGGGCATCTGGATTATCAATTTGAATTATTGGGGATGTAATCAGTATATCACACAGCGCGCACTTGGAGCCGATTTAAAAACTGCGCGCACGGGTATTTTATTCGCGGGTTTTTTAAAGTTGCTGATGCCATTGATTGTGATGCTGCCGGGTATTGCAGCATATGTGTTGCATAAAAATGGACAGCTCGAACATTTAAAAGGTGGTAAAGATGGCGCGTATTCAGCGATGCTCACTTTTTTACCTGATGGATTAAAAGGATTGGCAGTCGCCGCGTTAACGGCAGCCATTGTTGCATCACTGGCCGGTAAAGTAAATAGTATCTCCACGATTTATACTTTGGATATTCACAAGAAATATTTTCAGCAGGAAGCCGACGAAAGAAAACAGGTATATGTAGGAAGGATTGCCGTTTTTATAGCAATGATTTTAGCCGTGGCATTTACCTGGAGTGATGTGTTGGGTATTGGTGGTGAGGGTGGATTTACGTTCATTCAGAAATATACAGGATTTATCAGTCCGGGTGTATTTGCGATGTTTATATTGGGTATGTTCTGGAAGAGAACAACCGGTACAGCAGCAGTGGTGGGTGTAATCGCAGGATTTTTATTATCAGTGTTATTTAATGAATATGCGCCTCAACTATTCGGCAACGAAACATTTTTATACACGGCCTATCCCAATGGAAAAGGTGCATTCGAAATACCGTTTCATATCTGTATGGGGCTTGCATTTTTCTTCACCATGGCATTGATGATTGGCATCAGTATGGCGGGTCCGAAAATTAATCCGAAAGCATTTGAGTTAGATAAGAGTATGTTTAAACTGTCGCCTTCTACGACAGTGATGGTAGTGATTACGCTGATGATTATTATTGCGCTGTATGTGAGATTCTGGTGACGATTGGGATTTATCGGATTAGCGGATTATAGGATTAAGAGATTGGGGGATAGTAAGGTTGAAGGATTTCAATATTGATGAATTGGGAGATTTGAAAACTGTTATAATTTGGGTTAACGCTAAAATCTGAAATATCATAAGGCCAAAAAGATTAAAGACCAGGATTCAGGACTAGATGATAAATAGATTTGAGGCATATAATATCCAGACTCCCGACTAAAGACTCCCGACTAAAGACTTAAAAAAAGGCCATCAACAATTGATTGTTGATGGCCCGGCTATTTATAGCCCAGATTATTTCTACGGAGAAGCCCGGTTACTCGATAATAACCGAAGGCGTCCATGATTGATCTGTAGACATGAATACCTCCTTTTTCTTTGGTGAAGCGAAGATTAAATTTACGTAGTGGTGAGTAAAAAATGATAAATTCCACGGGGAATTTTGAAATTTATTACAGGATTAATGGTTTTAGAAAAAATACTGGGATTATTGAATTTTTCGTTTCATTGGAAACCAGGAATTTTTGTCTCCCTTATAAGGGACTTTGTTATACCGAAGAAAGGTGACGATCTCCTTTACTGATTTAAGGTTATACCCGGTAACTTCAATTACTTTACCGGATTTCAATTTTATAAGTAAGCCTTTGAAATTACTCAGTTTAGTATTGTGCTTCGTTTCGTAATAGTTGTCTATTTCTATACTTCCAACCTTAAATGTTTTGTAGAAGTAATGAAAACAAATTTTCGACATGTCTTTAGAGATTCTTACCCACATTACGCCGAGAAGCGTCCAAATAAGATAGGCAGGAAAGATTGAATAAAAAGCAATACTGAGCCAAAATACGCCTTCGTTGGTCTGATATTGGCCGGTCGCTATTTTTTCCAGCGGCCCCCTTTGATAAATGAATCCAAACAAGGCCAGTAAGGCTATTCGAAATAACAGCATCCAGATGTTAGGCATGATTGTGATCATAAGAATTAAAGCAACGAAGGAAAGTTTTTTGTGTATTGATTAATTAAGTACAAAATTGAAGCGTTATTTATATTAGCTTTTTAATTGAAATACAAAACTGATAATTAAAGACAAAGTACAATAGCCTCGCATCGCCTCCAATTGTCAGCATTTGGATTTATCGGATTAAGGGATTATTGGATTGGAAGCAGATACCCCGGGAAATTGAAGTTTTTTATTTGTGGGATCATGAAAGAGGTTTTGGGATCGTGCCGGGTATTTTATTTTTTGGGTGCCTGAGCCTTTTGACTTCCAGACTCCTGGCTCCGAAATTGATCAGCAAACCTTTATCCAGTTTGTAGGCTACCAAATAATTTAGTCCTTGTGCAAGATTAATATCATCCAGCGCGGTTAACGCCTTTAATTCAACCATGACTTCATTTTCAACCAGGAAATCAACTCTTCTGGTTCCAATATCTTCTCCTTCATAGAAAATCTGCATTTCCAGTTCCCGTGCAAAAAGTAAGCCCTTTATTTTCATTTCAATAGCCAATGCACGCTGGTAAATTACCTCTTGAAAACCATTTCCCAATGTAGCATGCACCTTCATAGCACACCCAATGATCTTGTATGTCAAATCATCTTCAATCTTCTCTTTTGCCTTCTCATCACTGAATCCTTTTATCCCACCAATTATAATCAATCATGTCTTAAATAAAATCCCAAAATCCCTCAATCCAATAAATCCCAATTCTGACAGTTGCGGTGATTCAGGAAATATTTTCTTCTTCAGATTACTAAACCGCGGAAATAAATAAAATTTTTATATAGTAAAAGTAAAGAGAATCTGTGATCCGCAACTAACATCCAACACATATAGTCGCTAATTCACCGAATATGTTTTTGTGCAATATGACCGACTTTGCCAATGTTTCTTATTAACGTTTTTAATCCCCCCCTAATCATTCGCAATATTCCACGTCGTTAAAAATGCCAGTTTTATCTGATTGGAAAGTAACTCGTAATTGATTTTATCGGGAGTATCTGTTGGCTGATGATAATCTTTACTGAATCCACAATCAATTCTTACAAAAGGAACGCCTTTCAGATAAAAAGGATATTGATCCGAACCCATCAATCTTCTTTGCATAAACTGTGGCTGTTCATAGTATGGATCCAGCTTTAATTTCCCCAGCTTTTTATTGGCAGTGAATAATGAGTTGCGTAAACCTCTATTAAGAGAATCTACTACCAGGAAATATGCATAATTGCTGTCTGCCCGCTTTCCACTATAAAATGTATCTACGCGTCCCATCATATCAATATTAATTACTGCACGTGTTTTCTCAATAGGAAATAAAGGATTGTTGGCAAAATGGTAAGACCCCAACAGACCTTTTTCTTCTCCCGTATACGATGCAAAAATAATGGTACGCTTAGGTCTTATTCCTTTCGCTATTGCTTTGTTCATCAGCCGGGCGATTTCCATCATTGCAACAGTACCACTTGCATTATCAACTGCGCCGTAATAGATATCGTTCCCATCTCTGCCTAAATGATCATGGTGTGCGGACAGAATAATACAACCCGCTGCGCTGTCTGTTCCTTTAATAATGCCAATAACATTCGGTGCCTTTTCTTCCGTTATATCAATTTCAATATGATAACTGACTGTATTATTTACTGCAAAAGAATTCGGACGGCCTGTTTTGGCAATCTCACTTAGCACACTTTTAATCGTTTTTTCAGAAGGCGCTAAAAGCTCATTGACTTTCTCTTCGGATAGCATTACAACCGGGAGAATATTATTCTGCAGAAACGGAATTTTATACACTGTAAGAAAAGAATTTCTTTTTGCCGCCGAGGCCTCCGCAGCAAACCTGTTATTATAGAGCAATATCAAGGCTGCACCTTTTTCTTTGAGTATGTTTTGGTAAGATGCAATCGTTGCAGGTTGTTTTGTTCCAGATAACAAATATGTTCCTGCACTGTCTTGCGGTTGGCCGGTCAATAACAAAACAGCTTTCCCTTTCACATCAACGTTTGCAAAATCATTATAGAGATTATTCTCAATGCCATATCCCGCAAAAACAACCGAAATGTTATCTAAATGCACCGTTTCAGCGACACGAAGTCCAAAACCCCATCCATCCCAGCTTTCAAATTTTTTATTGCCGATAATTAATTCAGATTGTGAGATATTTTTTCTGGAAGCCGTTATAGTTTGATAATAACTTGTACCGTTTTCGTAAGCAGCTACTATATTATTTTTTTTAAAACAATCGATAACATATTCAGAAGCGAGGGTATCGCCCTTGCTGCCCATTACCCGACCTTCCAATTGTTCACTCGCCAAATAGTAGAGGTCTTTCTTCAACTTTTCGATTGATACTGTTGAAGTAATTTCTAGTACCTGCTTTGTTTGTCCAAAGCAAAATGAACTTATTAGCAGGAAAATGCATGTCAGAATTCTCATGAATTATTATTGATGTGAAAAAACAGGCCTGCATGAACTGCAGTTCTTTATTGATTGTCGTAACTGAAGATATGAACTAATGCGTTTTGATACCCCCCTGCCCCCTTTTTTCCTACCTTTACATCCATGGACGACCTGCTCGCCGCGCGGCTGCAAATGGCAGTATCTCTGGGGTTTCATATCATCTTCGCATGCATTGGTATGACGATGCCGGTGCTGATGGCTTATAGTGAATGGAAGTGGATCAGAACGGGCCGGCAGATTTATCTCGACATCACAAAAGCCTGGTCGAAAGGAGTAGCGATATTTTTTGCAGTAGGTGCAGTGTCAGGTACTGTACTCTCTTTCGAACTCGGATTATTATGGCCTGAATTCATGAAACATGCAGGCCCAATCATCGGACTCCCTTTTTCATGGGAAGGCACAGCTTTTTTTATCGAAGCTATCGCACTGGGGATTTTTTTATACGGATGGAACCGCCTCAATAAATGGGTTCACTGGATATCAGGTATAGTTGTGGGAATTTCGGGCGTGGCATCAGGTATTATTGTTGTTTCCGCAAATGCATGGATGAATAGTCCGGCAGGATTTGACTGGGTGAATGGTCAACCCATCAATATTGATCCCATTAAGGCAATGTTTAATGACGCATGGTTTTCGCAGGCATTGCATATGACGCTCGGCGCTTTTGTTTCAACAGGTTTTGCCGTCGCCGGTACGCATGCATTTTTATTTCTTCGAAACAGGAATATTGTTTTTCACCAGAAAGCAATGAAAACCGCATTGATTTTTGCCTCCGTCGCTGCTATACTGATGCCGCTGAGTGGTGACATCGCCGCTAAAAGTATTGCCAAACGACAACCCGCGAAACTCGC
>JANPJC010000065.1:0-2579 GCA_031425315.1 Chitinophagales bacterium | reverse complement strand
CTTTAATACCGCTCCAGAAACTGACGACCTTTATCCGTTTATTAGGCATTGGGTTGGTACGCTTTTTCATTTCAACACCATCGCCGCCTGTACTACTCAACTTCGCCCTCAATTCTGGAAACAGTAAGGGGTACAAATTATACGCGTTAACTGCGAGACCTCTTTTTTGATAAAACCATCCATATGGATCAGGTGTTTTCATATCAGTAACAGCGAGCACTCCGTCATCAACAGCAGCCAGCGTTACAAAACTTCCCGGGGCCGATTTTATCATCACCTGTTGTTTCGTGCGGCTCCTGCTTGTGGATACTGCAGTAATGGCCACATCCAGTTTTCTTTCATTCGATTCCACCCGTATAGCTTTATATCCGTGCGCCACTGTTAATGGAAGACTGCTTTCACCATGTGGTTTAATTAGAGTTGCAGACACATAAACGTTGGGAAGATGTTGTAACTGTAGTGGTAGTTCAACCGATGCAGTTCGCTTATCTATATTGATGTATTGCCACGATATCAAATGATCAGATTCTACTGTAACAAGTAGTCTTCCACTGAATGGAGTTTTAAATAAAAGATTGGCTTTTTCTCCTGCGAGGTATGTTGCTTTGTCAGTTTCGATATCAATTTGTCCTTCCGTATTAACTTCAAAAGAACTGTTATCTCCCCATCCGCCATAACTATAAAATGATCGGCTCACATATGCTGAAGCTCCTATTGCAAAAACTCTTATTTCATAATTGCCGGGAAGTTTAGGCGTAAATGAATAGAAACTGTTTTCTCCATTGATATTCAGATTTTCCTCTTTCACAATTTTATCTTCCCGCTGTGAAGTATACCGGAAGTATCCGTCGCTTCTATTCAGCACTGTCCGATAGTCATGTTTAATGATTTGTATTCTTGCGGAAGATTGCACAGCCCTTCCATCTTTTTGAAGAGCAATTATGGGAAACCTGACAGGTTGGTTAAGGGCATAATATCCATACCCATCATTTCCAATACCATAAAATACGGGCTGGGTGAAAATATCAATCGTCTTTGTACGGCTTACCGGCCTGCCTGTTTCATCGAAAACTGTTGAGAAGATACTGGCCTGCAGCAAACCCATTTGCTTGTACATCGAAGGAACTATAATACCGATTTTAGCTACACCATTTTCATCGGTTTTTCCTTCCCTCACTACCTTATCAAAAAAAGAAGTTTGATTGGTTAATTCAAATTCATAACGGTCATACTTAGCCGATGAAAAAGCTTTTTGTTTGAATTGCAGTTCGTATTCATAATTTCTGTTTGCGGCAGGAGGCCCAAAATAATTGCTGGCAGTGATCTGCAAAACAGCTGAGTCGCCTGGCATCAGCGAAGGCTGACTTAATTCAGTTTCAACCTTTATACGATCAGGTACAAATTCTTCCACGCTGAATGTTTTACTGGCCAATAGAACTTCATTGCCGCTGAATACTTCCAGTTGATAGCTGCCAGTGTAGGCATCAGCAGGTATGGGGACCGCGATTTCTGCAGAACCTTCTGTATTCGTTGTTTTGCGCAATGATTTTAATTCTTTGCCATTGGGTAATAACAAACGCATTTTCACCGGCACTTCTCCCGGACTTTTCCAGTTGATGTCACGCAATATCACAGACGCATTCAGTATCTCGCCCGGCCTGTAAATATCTCTTTCGCCATATACAAAAGCATCAATTCCGGTGGGTGATATTGATTTTCCACCAACATCAAAACGACTGGTATTTACGCGTGTGGAACTAAATGGCAGATAGTTGAAATCGTCAGCAGATTTTGCAATGATCATCGCCGGTTTGAATCCCGCAAATTCTTTCCTCGAATAAGATATCTCTGCGACACCTTGTGCATCAGTAGTACCTATTCCCAGCACCTGGTTGTTTGCACCATATGCTGTAACCTGAACGCCATTAATCCCTTCGGCCGATTGTATGGAATTGGCAAATACCACCAGTTTGTCTTTAGCCTCTTTCGCAATCAGTCCTATATCAGACATTGCAATGTAGCGGCTGTCTCTTACCCAGTATTGTTTGGTACTCCTCACAACAATGTGATAAATACCTTTAAAATCGGGTAATCGTTCTTCAGGGTTGAAATTAAAGAGTACGCTGTTACCAAATTTGGGCAGTGTTTTTGTATCTATTTCTTTTTCATAAACTACATCACCAAAGGTTGCAGAGGAACCGTAGTCTCCTTCATCATTGTAATAATATTCATCATCGGAATTGTTATTTTTTTCGGCAGGATAATAACCATAACGCTGTGCCGCCAATAAATTTGATTCGTAAATTTTAGATATAATGATTTTTACTTCGGGAATATTAACGATGTTAATGCTGATGTTTTTTTCTCCTCCTGCCATCAGGTATAAACCCTTACTATTGCCAAAGCTCACCGAAGGTTCAAGCTCCCCAAATCCAATCTGATCTGTATAATCTTCTTTTAAAACGCCACCGAGTACACCTTTAAGACCTTTGGTAATTTTCAGATCATATGTTTTATCAGCATCAAATACATCGCTGGTGACAATGATTCCATCATCATCGGATTCGACAGTAAATTTT
>JANPJC010000064.1:0-28755 GCA_031425315.1 Chitinophagales bacterium | reverse complement strand
AATATTCAACATTAAGTATGCTCAATATGAAACATCAAAATAAAATGCCAGCACTTACGGAAGATGAAAAAAGATTATTTGAGCAGGTGATGCCTGAAGATTTAAATGAAATTACCGAAGTCGGTATTCAACGCAGGCATTTTATAAAATTAATTACTTTAACCGGTGGCGGTTTTCTAGCCTTTCAATTGTTGGACAGGCACCAGCTTTTTGCGCAATCTTCAAACGGAGCTTTAAATGGGGCAAATGCCGCAAGCATCGAAAATGGAGTGAAGCTTTCGTTCAGCGTTAACGATATACAAAAAACGGTGGAAGTTGATTCCAGAATGACATTGCTTGATACGCTTAGAGAAAGGCTGGAACTTAACGGTTCTAAAAAAGGTTGCGATCATGGACAATGTGGTGCATGCACAGTTATTATAGAAGGACGGCGTGTACTGTCTTGTTTAACATTGGCAGCAACCTGCGAAGGTAAATCAGTAACCACTATTGAAGGGCTTACTAAGGGTGGAGAACTTCATCAGGTGCAGGCTGCATTCATTAAACATGATGGCTTCCAATGCGGCTACTGCACACCAGGGCAAATATGTTCTGCAGTAGCCCTGATGAATGAAGCAAAAAATGGAGAGGCAAGTTATGTAACCAAAGATTTACGCACAAAAGCCAGCCCACTGCAGCTTTCAGATGAGGAGATAAGGGAGAGAATGTCTGGTAACATTTGCAGATGTGGTGCATATCCAAATATTGTTGCTGCCATAAGAGAAGTAAATAGTGGAAAAGAAGTAGCACAAACCTGGCAGTTTTCTTCCTGAATAAATTAATCAAAAACCTGGGGATAAAAATTATAATTACATGAGACCGTTTAAATATTCTCCAACAACAGAAACCACTGCAGCTATACATATGCTCGCTGTGAACCATCATGCAAAATTTTTAGCAGGCGGCACTAATATGCTTGATTTAATGAAAGAGGATGTGGAGCGGCCTGATGAACTTGTTGACATCAACCATTTAAGTTTTATACAAATTAAATTTATTACCGAAGGAAAAAATACAGGAGGCGTATCAATCGGTGGCCTCAGCAAAAACACTGATACGGCTAATGACCCGATCATCAGGGAGAATTTTCCGCTGCTGTCGCAGGCAATTCTTTCAGGCGCATCGGCTCAAATCAGAAATATGGCAACCAATGGCGGTAACTTAAATCAGCGTACACGTTGTGCTTATTTTTATGATACTTCTATGCCTTGCAATAAGCGGCAGCCAGGCACAGGTTGTAGTGCCCGGGAAGGGGTAAATAAACTGCATGCCGTCTTCGGCTGGTCAAACGATTGTGTTGCAGTTAATCCTTCTGATATGTGTGTCGCGCTGGCCGCTTTGGATGCGATAGTAAAAGTGCAGGGCACAGATGGTAAAGAACGTTTAATTCCATTTGCTGATTACCATCGCCTGCCTGGTACCACGCCGCAAAAAGACAATAATTTAATTCATGGCGAACTGATCACATCCATTGAAATTCCGAAAAATAATTTTGCAGCTAACAGTTATTATTTAAAAGTCAGGGATCGTTCCAGTTATGCTTTTGCGCTTTTATCTGTTGCGGCTGCAATTGAAATAAATGGAAATATAATAATGCAGGTACGCATTGCCATGGGTGGTGTGGCGCACAAGCCCTGGCGGGCAAAGGAAGCAGAGAAATTCTTAGTGGGAAAATCAGCTAACGAAGCAAATTTTAAACAAGCTGCGGAAAGGGAAATGCGGAATGCAAAACCCCTTGAACATAATAAATTTAAAGTTGAATTAGGCAAACGCTCCATTGTTCGTGCTTTAACGCAGGCAATGAATGGTGTCACAAACGCATAGTTTAAAATATTAAAAAATCTAAAAATGGCAACAATTGGCGAACCAATAAATCGGGTGGACGGACGATTAAAAGTTACGGGCGCAGCAACCTTCGCTGCTGAATTTAATCAACCCAATATGGCGTATGCTTTTCCTGTAAGGTCAACCATAGCAAAGGGAACGATTACCGGGTTCGACAAAACAGCCGCCGCTAAAAGCAAAGGGGTTATTAGTATTGTAACACACGAAAATACTCCCCGGTTAAAACCTTTTAACCAAATGGAAATGATGAAAGCAGGCGGCTTTCTGCTGGAAGAACTGATTCCACTACAGGAGAATAAAGTGTATTATTTCGGTCAGTTTGTAGCGATGATTATCGCTGAAACTTATGAACAGGCCCGCCATGCTGCGGCACTTTTAAAAGTAAATTATACCAAGGAAAAACCGGCTGTTAATTTAAAGACTGAGTTGCAGAATAGATTTAAACCTACAAAAAATACAAATGGTGAAGAGGTACAAATTAATGCGGGTAAAACCGCAGCATTTATTGCTGCTTCTCCATTAAAAATAGAACACACGTACACTACGCCAACTGAAAATCATCATCCAATGGAGCCCCATGCAGCCGTGGCTTTTTGGGAAGATGCAAACAAAGTAACCATTTATGACTCTACCCAGGTGATAATGGGTATGCGTGGCGTGGTTGCTTATTTATTTAACCTCGAGGCCGAAAATGTACGGGTTGTCGGTCCGTTTGTAGGTGGAGGATTTGGTTGTAAAACGCCTGGCCCGTATAATATACTGGCGATTATGGCAGCCCAGGTGGCTAAGCGCCCTGTTAAACTTGCCATTACCCGGCAAATGATGCAAACCAATATTGGGCGCCGTGCTGAGACTATTCAAAAGATAGCACTGTCAACTGAAACTAATGGTAAGTTGACTGCCATACGGCATCATAACATCAGTTATAAAAATCTTTCCGGTTTTTTTGAGCAAAGCGGTGTACAGACTAAAACTTTATACCAGGCACCCATCCGTGAAATAACTTATGAATTAGCCAAATTAAATATTGGCACACCAACTTTTATGCGTGCCCCTGGTGAAACACCAGGCACTTTTGCTCTGGAGTCAGCCATGGATGAAATGGCGCATGAACTGAAAATAGATCCTATCGAATTTCGAATCCGTAATCATACCAATATTGACCCCATCACAAAAAATAAATTTTCAAGTGAGTACCTGTTAGAGTGTTATCAAAAAGGAGCAGAAATCTTCGGCTGGGGTAAACGAAAAATGCAGCCACGGGCTAATCGCAACGGCAATTTTTTAGTGGGGTACGGAATGGCAACCGCTACTTATCCGGCCTTTCGCAGTGCGGCAAGTGCCCGGGTAGTGCTGGCCGCTGACGGTTCTTTAAAAGTAATGAGTGCTACCCAGGATATTGGTACCGGAACTTACACCATAATGGCACAAACCGCATCAGAAACTCTCGGTGTTCCGGTAGAAAAAATTACAGTAGAACTTGGTGATTCCAATCTTCCGCCTGCACCACTTTCGGGTGGTTCCGTAACAACAGCAAGCGTTAATCCGGCAGTGTTGAGTGCCTGCGAATTGTTGCGAAAAAGTTTACTGGAACTTGCAGTTGCTGATGCTGCATCACCATTAAACGGTAGAAAGACAGAAGAAATAATTTTTTCCGATTCCCGCTTTTTGCTTAAAAATGACAAATCAATTACAGATTCCTATATCGGCATAATGCAGCGAAATGGTAAAACAGCAATGGAAGCATGTGCCACCACCACACCTGCTGAGGGTGGTTTCGGTGGCCCTTCCACCCCCCCTTGTATTGTTGCTCCTGTTGATGTGCAGAAAAATTATGAAGGCAATAAGTATTCCTTCCATTCTTTTGGGGCCCAATTTGCTGAGGTATGGGTTGATGAAGAACTCGGTATTGTAAGGGTTAAAAATTTTACCAGTGTGCAGGACATTGGAAAAGTGATGAATGAAAAAACGGCACGTTCACAGGTAATTGGCGGTGTAATTTTCGGCATAGGTCAGGCACTGATGGAAGAAACAGTATATGACACCCGGTGGGGAAATCCTGTCGTTCGTACACTTGCAGATTATCATGTTCCGGTGAACCTTGACATACCGGAAATTAAGGTACATTTTATCGGTAAACCCGATCCTCATATTTCGCCTATAGGTGCCCGTGGAGTTGGAGAAATTGGTACAACCGGAGTAGCTGCCGCAATTGCCAATGCTGTTTTTAATGCAACAGGAAAGCGGATGAGAAATTTACCTTTGACCCCAGAAAAATTAATGTAGCGGGAACAGGAATTAAATAAGAGATTATTCATCTGTTCATTTTACAATCTGTATTTACATTGTAAGAGGATACAAATTATAACTAAATACGTGTGTAAAAGCACTAAAATATATAATTCAAATCTCTAAAAGACGCCGTTCGCCAATATGTGGCAACGACGTACATCGAACCGCCAAAGTTTACGGTACCTAACATAATCGCTGAAGGTGATTTCGTAAGGGTACTCGGCGACATGATATTGAAGGACAAAGATGGACAGGCGGTTCATTGCTCTTACTGCGACATGTGGTGAATTATTGGCGATAAGATTGCCGAATTAAAGGCATTCGTCATCAAAACTTCTACAATTTAAATTACATTCCAACTTAAAAATTAAGCTTGAAAATATTTACTGAAATTAAATACTCTCATAGAGTTTCAGGGCAATATTATAAGGCAATTTGATTCCGTAAATAAAAACACATCTTCAGGCAACTATTGACACGATAGAAAAAGGTGTAGAAAAAAAATCTATTACCGGTGGCTTTTCTGTTCGCTGTTCGCGATACACGAACATAAGTTTCCTATCTTTAGCGTATGAAAGCCCACAACGGCATGCGGCCACAGGATATAGTGATCCTGCTTAAAATCCACAGCAACAGTCAGTTAAATTGGCAATTTCGCGATCTTTCTAAAGGGTTGGGTATAAGTGTTTCTGAAATTTCAGAATCTCTCAACCGAAGCCATATTGCCGGGTTGGTGGATGAAAGTCGAAGGAAGGTCTATCGCCAATCTTTAATGGAATTTATTGAACATGGTCTGCATTATGTGTTTCCCCAGGTTCCCGGAACAATGGTTACGGGTGTTCCAACCGCGCATTCCCATCCATTTTTCAAAGCCCATTTTGCTGGAGAATTTGATTATGTTTGGCCTGATCCAGAGGGATCGGTAAGGGGCCTTTCTATTCATCCCTTACATAAAGGCGTACCCGAAGCAGCAAAAATTGATTTGCAACTCTATAAATGGTTGGCGGCAATTGACATCATAAGGGTCGGTCGGGTAAGAGAAATTCAAATGGCATTGTCAGAATTAAAAAGTGAAATACTGCTATGAGCCATCTACAAAACATAACACGGATAAAGGCAGTTTATGATGCTTTGGAGGAACTGAGCATTTTGGTTGTATTCGTTGGTGGAGCCACCGTATCATTATATAAAGATCGGCCTGCTGGAGATGTACGGCCTACAGATGATGTTGATATTCTGGTAGAATTAATTAATTATTCTGGTTATGCTGCGATTGAAGCAATTCTGCGGAAGAAAGGTTTTCACAATGATACAGAATCGGGGGTAATATGTCGGTATCGTGTCAACGGAATTATAGTTGATGTTATGCCCACTAACGATAGCATACTTGGGTTTTCAAATGCCTGGTACCCTGATGGATTTTCAAATGCTGTTACAATCAAACTGGATGAAGATTGCAACATCAAAATTTTCTCATCACCATATTTCATTGCAACAAAACTTGAAGCTTTTAAAAGCAGGGGTAAAAATGACGGCAGAACAAGTAGTGACTTCGAAGATATAGTATATGTGCTGAATAATAGAACGACTGTGTGGGATGAATTTCGGGCAGCTCCAAAAAAGCTGAAAATTTATTTGCAAACACAATTTAGACTATTGCTTGAAAATGAATATCTGGATGAATGGATAAGTTCAAATCTGGATTTTTCAGAACAACGGCGGGTTGTTTATATCATTGGCGGGTTACGTGAGTTTATTGAAGCTTGAATGTAAAGAAACGATCTACTGAAACGCTATTAATATTGTTATATAAAACCTTCAACGTTATGTGGCAACCGACTCATCAATTTTCTACATTCCATTTTCAGATTGATCAGTTTATTTATTGATTTCCCGAAATAAAGCAGCGACTGCGAAATATTTTCCGGAAGTGAGTTTTTTGTACATGGAGTTATCCGAAGCAACAATAGAAAAAATAAGGCTTTACAGCCCTATTACGGGCATGCGGGTAAAAAAGCCAATTCCAATAATCAACTGGATTCATAAGGTCTTAAAACTTCCTGATTTCAACTTGAAGCAATAAACTGCTACTGGAAAATTGCAAGGCGCGGGAAGATTACGATAATTGCTCACAATTCTTTGACAAATTAATTCACGATTATCCGGACAGCGTCCAGTCATATCTTCTCAACGTGAAATTTAGACACCGACGTGCAAGTCTTGAAGATTCATCAAGAATTTCCCTTTTGCAACAGGCGGTTAACGTTGATAGTACCAATTACGATGCAAATAATGACCCGGCACTTTCTTATTATCGCTTATTCAATGAGCAACCAAACACATACTATGCCAATGCTGCTCGTAAACGGTTTATCAGGTGTGCAAATATCGACTTAACAGAACTTCCATTTTTAAAATACCCGATAATCCAGCTTTCTCATTATTTGAACGATACCCAAACCGTCAGCATCTATAGTAAGCACAACTAATATATTAGTACGAATGCGCAAGGGATACCTGAGGCAAACAAGCATAATTGGTATCTCCCAATTGAATCCTTTTTCAGCGACAAAACGAACAGGATGACCGATTACAACATTGACATAATTCAGAAACTAAGGTCAGTAACTTTCAGGCTTGATTGGTATTCGGAAGCATTGAAATGGTTTAATGAACCAATGTTAAGTGACGGATACCAAGGGAAAGTTTATAGGTTTCTTTGGCTACGATCTTTCGATGCCCCGATTGTTATACGGATGGAGAAAAACAAAAAGAACGTTACAATTTTGTGGAAAGTAGCTCAATCTAATGACTCCCTTCATCCCTCTCAGTCTTTTACGGAATTCAAAAAAATTCTTTCTATATCTCAGTGGAAGATGTTTGAAAAATCGCTAACTACCATTGATTATTGGTCGATGATTTCTGGTGATTATTTAAGCAATGCTACCGATGGAGCAATTTGGCTATCGGAAGCAGCAATAAATGGGAAATACAAAGTCACGGAACGTTCGGGGTACATCTATCCTAAATACAGCAAATGCTTTATGAATCTTATTAACTTCACAAATTTAAATTTGCCTAAAGATAGAATTTATTAATTTCAGCTGGACCGCGGCATTTAGTTCTCGCGATTTATATATTTAAGATAGATGACTTTATTAAAAGAAGAATCAGATTCATTTACTTTTTCAAATGCACTTTTGCTTTTTGGACTTTTCGGTGCTTTAGTTACTGCAAAAAGATATTTTGACAATGAATATTTTGGTCAGAAGGTTGTATATACCACAAGTATTGTTTCTAAGGCACCACGTTATTTCGTTGGTGGCAAGGGTACTTTAAAGGTTGTATTTAATGTAGATGATTTTTATTGTGAGTTATTGATCTCAAATTCTGCCCTTTCGGATTTCATTCAAATATTTCCAAATCAGGAAGCGTCCTTTACTGTCGGAGACACTATAACTTTTGCAATTGCTGAAGAATTTCAAGAGTTAGCGAAGACACCAGGCAAGAATATTTTAGTTTGGGCATTGAAAGTAGGAGACAAGGTAATACTTGACCCTAATAAAATTGAAAAAGATAATAGAAAGTTCCTCACCAAGGGATTTAGTTTGACGATCCCTGCTATTTTACTTGGTATGGTTTTGAAAATTAGAAATAAGGTGAGAGAAAGAATGCTTCAATAACGGCGCACAACACCGGCCTTGCAAAATATGGGCTGACCAACACATCCTGAATGGCATGAACAGGGATAAGCTGCGGTTCGGGCGACACTAACACGGATCTACTTTGGAATGTAACAACCACGCAATAACTTTATTTAACTGAAGTACCGGGCAGACGGATCATGACATTCCGCAACTTGGTTGATCCGTCCACGTTAGTGGCTGCCTTTATTCAGTAGTGGATTTCCCAAAAACCTATTCTGCATGCAGGTAAAGTTTAAAATTATTTTGAGATTATTTTTTACAGTTGCAAATGTTTTAATGCTACTGTATTTTATTTTGGCTATATATTCAAAGTATTCAATTGTTAAAACGTTTGGAAGACAGCCCACAACTTCGGAGTTACATAATATTTCCATTCGAAGTAAACTTACATTACAGAATCTCCCAATTATATTAAGCGGCGAGGTTCTAACAATAATTTTTATTTGTATCCCTTTAGTGCCAGTGTTAATTTTACTTATGTTAGTTGGATTCAGTAAAAAAGTGCATGCATTCGGACCGTATTTTTTAATTTTCATTCTGCTTTTAATATGTATCATTCTTTTTTACTTTAATGATGATATTGTTGGATGGAATTGGCGTTACTTGGTTGACTAATATCATTTGAAGAAGAAAATAAACGTGTGCTGAAGAAGTCGGCTACACATAACCCGGGGGCTGACGAACAGGCCATCAGCCTTTAGGCAATCAATCTTTGAACATATTGCAGTTGCAATCCTTAAACGATGACAAGTTATCGGTCATTTTGTAGTATCGAATAATCTTCAAAATCACAATCGAATTTCAAACGTTTTCCAGAAGATTTTATGTGTCAGCTTACAAAGGCTGAATGGGAGAATTTGAGATTACGGGTTGAAGCCCTGAAAACAGGCAATTCTTTAACATCACAAATTGTGACCTTAAAAAGTGGCAGGGGGCAGCATAGAACATTCCCTATACTTTTACAGAGAAGGGCGTAGAATCCAGACTGACAAGTTATGCCATATCCTCTGCAATCCTTATCATTTAATATGTTACCAACTTAATTTTCCGTTCGGTATGCTGAAAGATAGAAATGCAGTTTGATGTTCAAGTTGTTCTTGTTTGTACGCCACCTGGTTTAAAGCTTTACTGAATAAGAATAATTATTTCCTGTATTGGAACGTAAAAATTTATAATGTACGTTCTATCATGAGGACTGCAAATTGGGAAAATTAGAACTTATTGTTGTGTAGAATGACATTAATAATTCGCCAGATTAATATCGAATCTATGTGCCATTTGTGAACTGTCAATATACACATAAACAAAATAGGGATAACTTACTAAATTGGAGAATTTATACCAAGAATTTTTTTATAACTCACCAATAGATTCTACGCTGTTGTCTCCATTTGTCCACCATAAAAATCCATTTCTTCGAGCAAAATAAATTTTTCGTTTAGAATATGGAATTCCGTTGTATGTCACATTCGCAAAAAACGAAAATGATGTATCATCTTCCAATTTACTTACAAGCTCTTGTTGACTCAAATTCAGATAAGGGTTTATTAAACTCTTCAGCAGCACGGCGATCAGTCCTGAAACAAGACCAACCCATGTGGCGATTACCCATGATAAACTGTACTCTGCTCAGCTTGGTTCTGAGAAACCGAGTGACATGCTGGTAAATGTTTTTTAAAACCATCATTATCTTTTTTGTTCGTGTAGCCTGTTAAATCAAAAGGGTTATAGTTTTTTGCTATAACCCTTTTGATTTATCAGGAACTGGTATTATGCTTTGCTTACCTTTTTGACTTCGATCACATCATCAGTTAAATCCCCGGTAATAGTTACTTTCTGACCGATGTATTCTTCCACTTTTTTGGGCTCGCTGATCTTATACATTTTATCGCCAACAACAAGCACGGTGGCTTTGCCGTCTTTAATGCATTTTTTAGCACATTCAGCATGTCCTTCTTTAGCAGACTTGACACCGCAATGATCATCGCTGATAATACCGGTCCAGGTGCCTTTCTCGGTTGCATTGCCGATTATTACGAAAAACACCATTAGTAATGTGATGAGATACTTTTTCATAATTTATATTTTAAAGTAATTTACTGAAATCTTCCCAGACTATTGCGTCTATCGGACAGCCTTGTTCTGCGGATATATCCTGATCAGTTCGGCAGGTTGGAATGGAGAAACGGGTAAGAGGCTAATTTACGGTAGCTTTAATACATTTTACAAGGGCCTCCCTGCCAATCAAATGCCGACTCCGCTACGCTTCTTCGGTTAGATAAAATGGAAATCCCGGCCTGACGAAAAGCTCGCGCCGCTGTCGACTATCAATCAGCAAGAAGTAAATAGGTGAGGACAAGGACTGAAAAAATTCCTAACTTTAACCTATGGCAACATTGACACGATTCAAATCTTTTCGAAGCTTAAAACAAAACTCGTCGACTAAGTCGAATAAATCTGTTAATGAAATTGCTTCGCAGATGACAGAGATCGAAAAATTTATGTTACTGATACAAAAGAAAAATCAGCAAAAATTAAAAACGGCTAAGAAGTAGTGGAGAAAAGTTTAACTGACGAAATCCTTGATGTTTGTAAAATTCTAAATAAAAATGCTGTAGAGTATTTGATAGTCGGAGGTACAGCAGTCGCTTTTCACGGATATTTTAGGTGGTCTCAAAATTCATCCGGAACTGCTGCAGAAAAATTTGATCTTGACATTTGGTACAACCCCACGTATGGGAACTATTTTAGTCTACTCAAAGCATTGGCAGAACTTGGACAGGATGTAACTGAATTTCTTGAAGAGAAAGCACCCGATCCATTAAAATCTTACTTCCGTTTTAATATGGAAAAATTTACCCTTGATTTTTTGCCCAGGTTGAAGGGATTATCCAGGTTTAGACAAACGTTCGAAAAAAAAGAAATAGTTAGCATTAACGGTGTAGAAATTCCAATCATCGGCATCGACGAATTACTACAAGACAAAGCGGCAAACTCTCGTCCAAAAGATCTAAATGACATTCGGCAATTAAAATCGAAAAAGAAAAAGTGAGTCATTCAACAGCGGCTAGAACATTGGGTTTTGTGCAGGTTAGTCATTCGGAATAACAATGAGCATTCAATGTCGTTGAAATAAAAATATTCGAACTTTTAAGCGGCGCTTTTTGAACCACATCCAACTTCGCTTTGATTCGGCGGACAGGTCCTCATCCGTTGCACTTCGGCGGAAAGGTAGTCACATAGTTTAACAAGAGAAATTTCTATGTGCCCTGTGTGACTATGTGGCGGATGTTTCCTTGGGAGACAATTCCACAAAAGATGTAAGTTTTGATCTGATCCGTTTCTTATTTCAACGACATTGAATGCTCATCTGTAATGCTGTTCGGCCTGAATGTACATCTCTCCACTTTTGCAATTAACCAACAAGCTTATTACTGATCAATGCAACAGCACTAATCCAAATCACAAATACCAGAATTGAAAAATAGATCAGATGGATTTATGTAAGGCGCAATGGCAGCTTCAGATTATCTACTGCTCAATTGTACTTCCCCTCAACTTTAGTATATTAGTCTACCGACAATTCCCCCCCCTCATCTTTTGTAAACCGCCTGCCATGAAAAAAAATCAACGCCTGCTGTTTGTCAAAAAAGCTAAATCCTTTTTTTATCCCGCCTTGTGTTTGCTGATGGCTTCATTAATGATTGCGACGTGTAAAACTTCCACCCAGGAGGTAAGTGTAGGAAACAACGACATTGGAGGAACCGTTACAGGACCCAATGGTCCCGAAGCCGGCGTGTGGGTAATTGCTGAAACCTACGATCTGCCTACCCGCTTTGCGAAAATTGTAGTGACAAATGAATCGGGACAGTACCTGCTTCCTGAATTGCCGGCAGCAAACTACAAAATCTGGGTGCGGGGGTATGGGCTGATTGATTCAGAAAAGAAAGATGTTAAACCCGGCAGCAATATTGATCTCACTGCCGTTATTGCTCCTTCGGAAAAGGAAGCAGCACAATATTATCCGGCAGGCTATTGGTTTTCGCTGTTGAATGTTCCCGATAAAAGTAAATTTCCAGGTACCGGACCAGCCGGTAACGGGATTTCTCCCAACATAAAAGTGCAGGCTGATTTTTTGCGCAGTATTAAGTCAGGAACCTGCCTTGCCTGTCACCAGCTCGGCAGTAAGGGAACGCGTGAGTTTCCGCCCGCATTGGGAAAATTTACGAGTTCGATAATGGCATGGGAAAGAAGATTACAGTCGGGCCAGGCGGGAGGGCAAATGACCAGCGCCGCGGTGTCACTTGGCCGCGAACAGATGTTAGGTATGTTTGCAGACTGGACCGACCGGATTGCCCAGGGCGAATTGCCAGCAAAGCCAAAACGGCCGGAGGGAGTCGAACGCAATGTTGTTATCTCACAGTGGGATTGGGCGGATCCAAAAGCCTACCTGCACGATGTGGTGTCGACCGATCGGAGACACCCGACATCGAATGCTAACGGTCTGCTGTATGGTGCTACGGAGTTGAGTACCGACTATCTTCCTGTTCTTGATCCAATGACTAACAAGATCAGCCAGGTGCCGCTGACTGTGCTTGACTCCAATACCCAATCGGCATCAGGAGATGTAGCAGAACGGTCGGCATACTGGGGCGACACAGCGATATGGAACAGCAAAACCAATGTGCACAATCCAATGATCGATAAAGAAGGGCGGGTATGGATCACAGCAACCGTTAGGCCATCAGACAATCCTGACTTCTGCAGGGAAGGTTCTGATCACCCATCAGCAAAAGCTTTTCCTGTTGACAAATCATACCGGCACCTCGGTGTCTATGATCCTAAGACAAAAAAATACACGCCGATCAATACCTGTTTCAGCACGCATCACCTCATGTTTGCTGAAGATGATAACAACACGCTCTGGACCAGCGGCGGGGGACAGGTGATCGGTTGGTTTGACACCAAAAAATACCTGGAGACCGGGGATGAAAAAGCAGCCCAGGGATGGACGCCGATTATTCTTGATTTCAATGGTAATGGCAAGCGTGATGTTTATACTGAGCCTGGTGCACCTGATGATCCAACGAAGGACAAGAGAATAACCAAAGGTTTATACGCGTGTTCGCCTGCGCCTGATGGTTCTGTATGGGGATCCAGTCTTGGTTATCCGGGTGCACTGATCCGTTTAAAGCCCGGAACAAATCCTACCGAAACTGCCCTTGCAGAATATTTTGAGTTGCCATTAAATGAAAAGGGTGAGCCGGTAGAAGGATTTTCTCCGCGGGGCATGGATGTAGATCGTAACGGTGTGGCCTGGGTGGCTTTAGCCAGTGGACACCTTGCCAGCTTCGATCCCAAAAAATGCAAAACACGGAACGGACCAACTGCTACAGGACAGCATTGTGCTGAAGGCTGGACCTTTTACACTGAGCCGCTTCCCCAATTCAAAGGGCTTAATATTCCCGGCAGTGCGGAGTCCAGCTACTATACCTGGGTAGACCAGTTCAACGCATCGGGATTGGGAGAAAATACGCCTATCAACACGGGTAATGAATCTGAAGCCCTCCTGGCATTGAAAGATGGGAAGTGGGTGGTGATGCGTGTACCATACCCGCTGGGATTTTATACCAAGTGGATGGACGGGCGGATTGACGATCCTGATGCCGGATGGAAAGGCCGGGGATTATGGGCCACCATCAGCACCCGGGCACCTTTTCACATGGAAGGTGGAAAAGGTACACCGAGTAAAGTTTTCAAGTTCCAGATGAGACCGGATCCGTTAGCGAAATAGGGTTATGCGTGGCTTTTATGGTGTGAAATAGCAGACACTTATTAAGTTTAATGCAGGTTTTATCGTTCAGTTGCTATCAAACATGCCAATAAGCAGGTCTGATTCAGATGTGTAGTCAAAATTGCTTGCAAACTTTTTTTAAAGGAATGTTTATAGAAGATCGTCATAAGTATTGTGAGCTTTTAAAATTTAAAATCCGGAAATACTTTCGGAATTCCAGGATGACTGACATAGTTGAAATGTCATGGACTTCATGAGTTATGATGAAGGCAAACCTGGCTGGTGAAAAAATTCTTGTTCCTGGGAATTGAGGTAACTCGCCTCTTTCAGTAGGTAAAAATGGTTTTGTTCTATTGTATATATGAACGCAGCGATCATTCGCAGGGACCGGGGTATAACAAAGTTCAAATGGGTGCAGTCGAAATTCTCTGAGTTGGGTGACCGAATGATAAGGATAAGGTTTAATTTTTTTTTGTAGTTAAGTTTTGGATGATCTCCTGATAAAGAGAGGTCGATATTTTTTATCTTAGGATGATGATTTTTGGTGGGACTCAAAGAGTCTGGGTTGGCTTAAAATTCTTTGATAAGTTTCATTATTGCGGGTTAAATGCTTGGTGTCGTTTAAAATCACCTTTCACCATTTAAAAAGGTTTGAAATCAAATTTAAACGATTAGTATTCAGTTCTAATCGACTATAAGCACTTATCGAAGAGGTTGAATCAGCTGAGAAAGGGTATATGTTTATTTGTTACACTATTTTATTTGCAGTCCTCGCATTAAAAATGCAGCATGAAAAAACTAACAAAATGTGATTGAAACATATGTACGAAAATAACGACCAAAAAACTGCCGATTTGCTTAGCCGCAATGAGTTCCTCAAAATGACCACATTGAGCTTAGTGCCTGGTTTACTTTTCTCAAATGGCGCTCTTGCATTCAATTGGTTTAATAATCCAGATGACCCCATAAAAGAACACATAGCAATTGCACGTGCTCTAACACACAAGCCCCCGCCGTCGTTCAATGATGTTAAAATTCCAACTGGAAATCAATACTACCAAAAGCGCACCGAAGCTATTGCACTTATTGCTGATCGAATAAACAAAGGCCAAAAATTCAAAAGGGGAGAATTCAAAAATGTCATAACTGAGAATCTAAAACCAGCTCCTAATCCCACACCTCAAATCCAGTCTGATCCGATAATAGGCGGGTTTGCAAAAACCTACATGTTAGGCTTGGCATTTTCAAGGGAGTTTAAATATGAGCCTTTTGAAATTGACAAGAAAACCCTCGGATTAATGGGAACTGTGCTAAGTGGGATTTCTGGCATTCCGAAATTACCTCCATTAGCAGTGACAACAATGTCAGCAGCAGGTACGGCATTTTCAGTGAAATCTGCCTTGGGGCCAGATGAAAAAACACTTGAAGCGACAAATAATTATGCTCTAGGTATTGCAAAAGCCATTTGGAGTGACCCCTCAGCTAAAACAATAATCAATGATGAAGTCAAGTCTGTTATGCGTGAAGTTTTTGGAATCGACTTTGACGCATCGAGTAAAGATCAGAAAAAGTATTTGCCAAAATCATTACAAGCTTATCTTGATATTTATCAAAAACATACAGATGCTGCAATAAAGCAAAGTGAAGATCAAATTGTAAAGTCAATTGGCGCAGAGGTTAATAAAGCAATAGGTGCAGTACTCGAAAATGCTAAAAAGGAGGCTGAAAAGAAAGAGCAAGAATTGAAGGATAAGGAGTATACTGAAAATGAGATTAAGGGTGGAATTTACCTTGCCGGGGTATTAGCAAATACTATACTTGGTGAGAAAGCCGGAAAAATCGTCATTGGTTTAGGTAGCGCTGCTATGGAGACAAGTTCTCTCGTTGGTAAAATTCTCGCCGGTACGATGGGTCCCCTTGGTGCCATCGCAGGATTTGTCGGCATTATTAGCATGCTCGCCAGTTTGTTTAGTAGCGGACCTTCTGCTGAAGAAATCATTTTGGATGCGATAAAAAAGCTTGGAGAATCAATCAATTCAATGAGGGAGGAAATGCGATCTTGGTTTGGGGTGGTTGTAGAAAATCAACAAAGAATAATGGAAGGTATTAATATGATAATCAAACAGAATATCAATAATCATATCCAATTGATGCAAGAATTAAATAAAGTTACTGACAATATTAACCTCCTCATCCAACAGGCAGCTGAAGGGAGAAGAGCAGTTGATCGTAAGCAATTTGACAAATCGTTAATAGATCTCCAAACAGAGATGAATAAAGAAGATATAGTATGGAAAGGGGATAGACCAAACAAAGACAATATTCGAGACTCCATAAATGTATTTTATCAGTATGGTAACGAAATAACAAAGTATGCAGATTTCACTGGTTTGCCTATGGATAGAAGGTTAGAGTGGAATCCAGTTCAGATAGTCAGCAGATTAGAAAATTTAGATTCTGTCGATCATTTTGTCGGCCTGTTGCCAATGATGGTTAATTTTTTAACAACTCAAACAATATCGCCCATTAATAATCCAAAGGAACTTGCTAACGCCGTTGGTGCATTGGCAATCGCATATGGTGCATTTCCGGAATATGCATTGGTCTTTGAATTGAAAGACTTGCACTACATCCAAGATTTCAGAGAAAATATATCTAACACAAAGGAATCTTTAATTATCGCTCTTGATAAAAAAGTGATTCTCAAACTTAAAGAGATGTATGAACAAGAGCTGGACAAGTTAATTAGCGACGCTTTGGATTTTGGAGTTCGAACAGCCCAAAAATCATTTCAAAAAAATTTGAATGATCTTAAATTAACGAAAGTCATTAACCCTTTGGCCGTTGGTCCTTTAAACTTGATAGAACGAAAGGATAAGTCATTAATAGACGATCCTAAAGAAGGTAATGAAGTGCCTGATTTCTCAATAATGAGAAGTGACTTTAGAAAAGATGTTGACAAGCCCACGTCATATAAAGTTCTATCAGATCACAGACAAGATACCGCTTATTTGAGAGGGCTATTTTTCGAATGCGAATGGTCTGGGATAGATCAAAACGATCAGGATATAAAAGTGAAGGATGTTCGTGAACTAATGAACCTCGCTGAAAAGTGTGGTATTATCAAACAAGAAACAAACCAAGGTCAAAAGACAATTAATATCAATTATCAAGATTATCCTCCAGGTGGCCCGATAAAAGTTAATACCAGTGCAGACTATTTGGACAATTATACTATTACCAAAGTCTCATTTAAACAAGATGAAGGAGATTTGATTTTGGGTGATGCCAAGGATTGGGGTTGGAAATTTAGCGAATTAAAGCAGGTTGCCTTCAGATTGGACGACGAAATATTGCCTGTCACGGATGCTGATAAGAATTTTCCTGTCGATGGCACGACAAAACATATACAATATTTTAGTGAACAATCTACAGATGCTGATAAGCCAGACAATCAACGTACGATGTCGTTTACTTTTATTGATCGCCTGGAAGATCATTTGAGGCTATTTTGTAATTACCGAAAAATTATCATAGAACAATCGTCTCAATTTTTCTTAGAACCAGGTGTGAACAAATTAATTGAAGCTCTTGGTGCCTGTCTTCGATACTTGGCAGGATTGACTGAATATGTAGTTTCAGGTGACATTGATTTGGGAACTGCTATTGCCAATGGGTCGGTAACGAACAAATCAGCAAGTAATCGAGGCTTTGATTTAGTAACACATGCATTTTTGTCTAAACTAATAATGCGGGTAACGAGCAAGGAGTATCTTTATGATGCAAACTATTTAAGTACACGAGCAAACAGTGGTCAAGACCTTACAACCTATGTAAAAAAGGAAATAGTTACAACTGTAAAAGCAGCATTAAATGATTACATTGACACACTCTTCACTCGTGAGGTTAAACTTAATCTAAGTGAATTGGATTTTGCTGAATTGATGTTGAACGCAGCAGAGGAAAATTTAAAAATGTGGAAAGATTAAAGGAGCAATAGTATTTGCTTGAGCCGAGAAAAACGACATGTAGCGTCGTATTTGCGCTATGGTGGCTGCAGGAGATATCCTGAACGATAGGAATACAGATGAGCTTTGGTCCCGAGCGATGGGAACATGGAGGGACTTTGGAGAATAACATCGACAATATATCTTTACTTGACTGACGTCCCGGCAGACGGAACCTGAATTCCTGTACTGGTAGGGCCGGGGGCGCTAGCGGTAATATATGCAATGAAACTTTGAGTATATATGGACAAATATGAAAAAGTTCGTTTGGCGTTGACATCTTATTTGAGCTCATTTACTCAACTTGTAAACTTGTCTGTATTGGCCAATAAAAAAGACTTCACTTGCCAAATTGGAGAATGGTTTGTTGCGGAACAATATGGCGGGACTAGAGCTGAAAGTGGAATACAGAAAAGTTGGGATTTAAAGGTTGGTGATAAGTACATTCAGGTAAAAGCACATGCTAAAGCACAAAAAACAACTGCAAGATTTAGTGCTGTTAAGTATGATGAGTCTGCGCAAATTGACGAATTAATCACGGTTGTTTTCACACCCGACTATAAACTGAAGGAATTTTATCAAACACCTTGGAAGGAAGCGTTAAAATTGATTAAGAAAGAAAAGCATGGAGACGTAATTTACTGGGACCATCAGCGTAACTACAAAATAGAGTTTGGCAATTTACCTAACGGAGAATTGACCAAACTATTTACGTAATATACTACCACCAATATCTGCCTCTACGCAATACGGGCTGACGAACAAATCCTGATCGATATTAAAACGATTGAGCTGTAATTCGGCAGACAGGAAATTCCCGTACAGTGTAGTGCTGCGGACGTTATACGTCATCTTTTCTTCTTATGCAGACAAAACGATTAAAATTGATCCATTTCATAAGCAACCATCGGACGATTCATTTCTGTACCGATATTTAACTTTTGACAAAATTCTCGAACATTTAATTAGTGGGGAATTTCGCAAGTAAGACTAACAGAATTTGATGATAGACTAGAAGGTACCGATATACAACAAACTTTTACTAAATTTTCAGGAGATAAAATTAGTGAGGAATTTAAATCCCAGGTATCAGGAGGTACTTTTAAATACATCGCATCGAATTTTTTCTCCAACGAAAAGAAACAATTTTCGTCAACAAAGAAAGTGTTTTTAAAATACGAACTTTGCAAATTGTTGGTATGAAAGCAATCATGAGAAAGTTGCGATGTGGTAATTGTATTCTAGGTCAGATAGTGTAGCCATCTCATAGAGAGTATTAAACAAGTGACATTAAATGTTCTTATTTTCACTTCTCATATTGAAATAGCAACAGCGATCGATATGGTATTTTCATAAAAGGAAAGCGATAAGTAATTATAAAAATGAGTACACACCAACAGCATATTAAATTCATTTGGGATATAGCAGACTTACTACGTGGACCGTATCGTCCACCTCAGTATGAAAGAGTAATGCTGCCTATGACGGTTCTTCGACGTTTTGATTCTGTATTAGAAAAATCAAAATCGGAGGTATTAAAAGAATTTGAAAGCTTAAAAGCCAAGTATAAAAACGACATTCCTCCCTCAATTTTGAGTTCTAAACTCGAAATGATAACAGGGCAAAAATTTTACAATACCTCACCTTTTACATTTGAAAAATTAAAGGGAGCACCAGATAGTATAGCACAGGATTTGGCAAGTTATATTCATGGATTTTCACCGAACGTTAGACAGATATTCGAGTTTTTCGATTTCGAGAAAGAAATCTTTGCGATGAATGATGCCAATATTTTATATCTCGTTATCTCCGAATTTGCAAAAGTTAATTTACATCTGGTAACGAATCGGGACATGGGGTTGATCTTCGAAAATCTTATTCGTCGTTTCAATGAATTGGCCAACGAAACTGCAGGAGATCACTTCACGCCTCGTGAAATTATTAAGTTGATGGTGGATATATTATTTAATGACGATGATGATTTCCTGAAAGGCAAATCGGTAATCCGAGAGATATTAGATCCTACTTGTGGTACTGGAGGAATGCTTTCAGAAGCAAAAGCTCATGTAACAAAAACTAATGAAGATGCTATCCTGGTAGCTTACGGACAAGATTATAACAAACGTGCTTTTGCTACTGCCGCAGCTGACTTATTGATTAAGTATGATAACACTTCAAGGATGGTTCAAGAAGATACCATACTTTTTGGAGATACCTTGGTTGATGACCAGTTTCCTGAGAAGAAATTTGACTACTTAATTGCCAATCCCCCTTTTGGTGTGGACTGGAAAAAACAAAAATCACAACTAGATCGGGATCAAACAGGACGTTTTGCAGCAGGTTTACCTCGAGTGAACGATGGAGCCTTATTATTCCTGCAACACATGATTAGCAAATTTGAAACTTACGAACCATCGAAGAAAAAATATGGTTCACGCCTGGCAATTGTTTTTAGCGGATCTCCTATGTTTTCTGGTGGAGCCGGTTCGGGTGAAAGTGATATTCGTAAATGGATTATTGAAAATGATTGGCTGGAAGGCATTATTTCGCTTCCGGAGCAAATGTTTTATAACACAGCTATCACTACATACATTTGGGTGTTGACCAATCGCAAATCAGCGATTAGAAAAGGAAAAATTCAGTTATTCGATGCCAGGGAAATTTATATTCCTATGCGTAAGAGCCAGGGAAGTAAACGACGTAAAATTGGGGAGGGCGAAGTAGATGATGGCATTATTCATGTAATGGAGCCCGATCAAATAAAAGAAATTGTGGCGGAATACGGGGCGTTTGCAAATACTGCTAATGCTAAATTATTTGACAACGAAGATTTTGGTTTCACACGGGTTACTATAGAGCGCCCATTGCGCCTAAAATATCAAATGATAACTGAGCGAAAATCCGCCTTTTTGGATGCTTGCCCACATTTGTTGGATGATGTACAAGCGATCGACAAAACATTAGGGCAGGAAGTTCTCATGGATTGGAACATGGTATTGAAAGACATTAAAAAAATAAGCAAACAAAAATGGTCGGCAAGTGAATTAGTTGTATTCCGCAACGTGTTTACTGAGAAAGACCCGAAAGCAGCAAAAGTGCTCAAAGGGAAAGCGGAATTTGAACCCGATGCAGATTTGAGGGATTTTGAAAATATTCCTTTAAAAATAGAAGTTGAAGTCTATTTTCAAAACGAAGTGTTACCCTTTGTTCCAGATGCCTGGATGGATCGCACTAAAGATAAAGTTGGTTACGAAATCAATTTCAACCGTTATTTCTTTGAAAATAATGAAGGCAGGCCTTTGGAAGTCATCAATCAAGAATTGAGTAAGATTGAAAGAGAAATTTTAGATTTATTGAATAATTAACTTAAAGTGAATCAAATATCAGTCAAATATATATTCAATATTTTCAGTGGCTCTACGCCGGAATCTGGTCATGCATTTTTTTGGGACGGAGACCATAATTGGTTTACTCCTGACGATTTAGGCAAAATTGGTAATAAAATATATGTAGAAGAATCCAACAGAAGAATTACGGATGAAGGTGTAGAGAATGCTAATTTAAGATTTGCAAAGCCCAATTCTTTAATAATTACAAAACGAGCTCCTATTGGGAATTTGGCTATCAATAAACTACCGTCAAGTTGTAATCAAGGCTGCTTCTTTCTGGAACAAAAAGCTTCTCAGATTAATGTTAAATATTATTATTATTATTTCTTGATCCAAAAAGATAAACTTAATATATTGGGTAGAGGCTCCACTTTTTTAGAGTTAAATGCTGATGAAATGAAGTCCTTTAAAGCTCCCTTTCCATCACTTACACTACAAAATAAAACTGTTGATTATCTTGACAAAGAAGTATCTAAAATAGATGCTTTAATCGATAAAAAAATCAAGATGATAGCCCTTCTCGAGGAACAGAAAAAAGCTGTAATCAACCAAGCTATTACGAAAGGATTAACCCCGAGTGTTGCATTAAAAGATTCTGGAATTGAATGGTTAGGAGAGATTCCTGAACATTGGACATTGGTGAGGTTGAAGTATGTTTCACACCTAAAAAGTGGAGATCTTTTACCAGCTGAAAATATTAAAGGAGAAGGTGATTTTAAAGTTTTTGGCGGAAATGGAGAGCGTGGCTATTTTGACAACTACAATCATGAAGGGGATCTTGTTTTAATCGGTCGTCAGGGTGCATTATGTGGCAACATTAATTTTGCACATGGTAAATTTTGGGCAACTGAACATGCTATAGTGTGCAATCCAATTGCACTTTTTGATTATTACTGGTTAGGAAAACAATTGGAATTAATGAATCTAAATCAATATTCATTAGCTGCTGCACAACCAGGACTATCAGTTGATGTCATTAAAAATCTAGTTATAGTATTTCCTCCATTAAATGAACAACACTCTATTTCAAAATATTTAGTAAAAATAGACAAAAGGAATACTGTAACAGTAAAACTAATAACATACTCAATAGAGTTATTAAAAGAAAAAAAAACAGCCCTTATATCAGCTGCCATCAATGGGGAATTAAATTTAGAATTGTTATGAGAATACTAGAACTACGTGTGAATAGTTTCCGAGCATTAGAGGACGACCGCGTATTTCTATTTAATAAAAGTATAACTATAATTGCCGGTATCAATGGTAAAGGAAAGACAGCGATTCTTGATGCTTTAGTTCTCATATTGTCCAGAATGGTTCCTCAAATTTCTCCGTCAAGTTCAAGAAAAGTAGATCTTAAAGAATATGATGTTTCAATTGGAAAATCAGAATTACATCTGAAAGTAAAGGCAAACTGTGCTAATATCCCTGTCAGTTTCCAGATTGAATATGATGGCACTAGAGAAATCTCTACTAAATTTCCTAAGCAGGTAAGGCAGGTTGTAGCGAATGCCTATGGAGATCCATCGAGAGGCAATGATCAAGCACCATTAGCCGTCTTTTACACAACTGATCGAGCCGGATATAAATTTCCTAAAGCGATAACATCCATTGTAGGGTCCGCTCAAAAAATGGCATATAATGGTGCCTTGGTCAATCGCTTAGTAAATTATAAAGATTTGATGTATCGTTATCGCTCTGCTGCTTTATCCGACGCGCCTTTTGGCTTAAATATTATTACCGCAATCAATACTGCCATTAATCAGTTTATGCAAGGATTTGGCAATTTACGTGTCGAAGAAAATCCGTTACGTTTAATTGTTCAGAAAGGAGATAAAGTTATTGATATAAAACAGTTATCTGATGGAGAAAGGGCTTTCATAGCTTTAATTTCAGATTTAGGACGCAGACTGGCTTTAGCTAATCCTGAGTTAGAAAACCCGTTATTAGGAGCCGGAGTTGTTCTAATTGATGAAATAGAATTGCATCTGCACCCAAAATGGCAATTAGAACTTTTAGAGAATTTAAGGACAATCTTCCCCAATATTCAATTTATAGTAACGACACATTCACCCTTTATTATTCAAACTGCACGTGAAGGAGAGTTGATTTCATTAGACCATGAAAACATAGTTGATCCTTACGGGAAAAGCTTGGAAGAGGTGTCCAAGTTTGTAATGGATATTGAAAACACAAATTACAGTCCAAGAATAAAAGAAATGAAAGAAGTTGCTAGAAAGTACTTGGAGCTATCCAATGAATTTAAGAATTCAAATGGTGATAGAAAAACTGAAATTCAATTAGAGTTGGTAAAACTGCTTGCACCATTTTCAGATAATCCGGCATATATAGCATTATTAGAAAGTAAAGGAATTGTAACAAATGAGACCAATTAATAAAGGCGCATCACCGCAAGTATTTGCAACATATGAAGACGCAAAGAAACCTTTAGTTGACAGAATTGGGACTTATTGTTCTTATTGTGAACGTCAGATAGCAACTAATTTAGCGATTGAGCACATCTTTCCTAAAGATGATAATTTGGCCTATGTTCATCTTCGTGAAAACTGGGATAATTTTTTATTAGCCTGTGTAAATTGTAACTCTTCTAAAGGCACAATTATAATAAACGAAGCTATCTATCTTTTACCTGACAGAGATAATACTTTTATTAATTTTGAATATTTAGAAACTGGAGAAGTCTTAGAATGTGGCAATGAGCCTATTAGATCCATGGCCAAAAACACTATTGACTTGGTTAATCTAAATGTTGAAAGTGAAGACTTAACTGATGAAACGCTTCTTTTTACAGCATTAATTAGGTCTGGGCAAAGAGTACAAGCGTGGATACAAGCAAAAGAAGCATTAATCGACTATAATAATGGAGAAGTAAATATTCGGAGTATTGTGAGAGAAGCTCGATCTATAGGTTTTTTTTCCATCTGGATGAAAGTATTTGAAGGGGTAACCGTAGTTCGGCAAGCACTAATTGATAACTTTATTGGTACAGAAACAAACTGTTTTGATCCCAATACAGTCCCTTTAAGTCCAAGACCAGCTAATCACTTAAATCATTCTGGTAAATCATGAGTAATACTCAAACCAAAGAAATAGCCTTTGAAAAAAGCATAGAACAAGTATTGCTCGCTAATGATTATGTGTCTTTGCCTAGTACTGCTTTTGATAAAGAAAAAGCAATTTTCTCTGAAACATTTGTTGCATTTATTCAAGCAACCCAACTCAAAGAGTGGGATAAATTGCATTCTATACTTGGAGACAATACAGCCAAACAAATCATCTATGATCTCACCAAATGGATAGAACTTCACGGTGTACTCTCTACACTTCGTCATGGTTTTAAATGTTACGGTAAACAATTGCAATTAGCATATTTTAAACCTTCCCATTCAATGAATGCGGAGGTATTGGAACGTTATGATAAAAATATTTTTGCCATTACCCGACAGTTGTACTACAGCACACGCAATAAAAATTCTATAGATGTGGTATTAAGTGTGAATGGTATACCCTTAATTACTTTAGAGCTTAAAAATCATTTATCGAATCAGAATATTACTCAAGCTAAACATCAATATAGAAATAATCGTGACCCACGAGAACTAATTTTTGAGTTTAAAAAAAGGACCTTAGTACATTTTGCAGTAGATACCGATGTGGTAGAAATGGCCACACGATTAGCCAAAGAAGCTACCTATTTTCTTCCATTTAATAAAGGTAATCGAGGCGGAGCAGGTAATCCGGTTGATGAAGAAGGTTTAAGTTACAAAACGGGTTATCTGTGGAGAGAGGTATTACAAAAAGATAGCTTGATGGATATTCTGGGTAAATTCATTCATATACAAACAGATGAAAAATTTACTGAAGATGGAAGGAAGATCAAAAAGGAAACAATGATATTTCCAAGATATCATCAATTACAGGCGGTAAGGAAAATGATACGCACTTCATTACGGGATGAAGTTGGTACTAATTATCTAATTGAGCATTCTGCTGGTAGTGGAAAAAGTAACACTATTGCATGGGTGGCCCATCGTTTATCCTCTTTGCACAAGGCAGACAATACAAAATTATTTGATTCGGTAGTTGTGATAACAGACCGTGTAGTTTTGGACAGACAATTACAGGATACCATCTACCAATTTGAGCATAAAAAAGGCGTGGTGCTGAAAATCGATAAAGATTCTAAGCAATTAGCAGATGCATTGGAGAACTCTGTACCTATTGTTATTACAACTTTACAAAAATTCCCGTTCGTAACTGAACAACTTAGAAAATTGGCTGAAGAACGAGGTGAGGATTCTAAAGGGTTATTAAAAACCAAAAATTACGCAATCCTTGTTGATGAAGCTCACAGCTCACAATCGGGTGAAACAGCTGCCGATTTAAAAGTCGTTTTGGGTGGCGAGCAACTAGCCAAAGAGGCTAAGTATAGAGCGAATGAAGAGGGTGAAGAAACATTGGAGCTTTTGTATAGAAATATGGCAAAACGAGGAAAGCAAAAAAATATTAGCTTCTTTGCTTTTACAGCAACACCAAAGCACAAAACAATCAAATTGTTTTCTGAAAATGACGAGCCTTTGCATAAATACACTATGCGACAAGCCATTGAGGAAGGCTTTATTCTGGATGTTTTGAAAAATTATACTTCTTACACCACATTTTATAAACTTGTAAAGGCTTCTGAAGATGATCCTAAAGTAGAGCGCAAAAAGGCTGCAAAGGCTTTAGGTCGTTTTATGCGGCTTCATCCACACAACATTGCGCAGAAAACAGAAATCATGGTTGAACATTTCTATCAGTCTACACGGCATAAAATAGGAGGAAAAGCTAAAGCAATGGTGGTGACAGGTTCCAGGTTAGAGGCGGTTCGTTACAAGCAATGCTTTGACGAAGTCATTAAAGAAAAGGGGTATAAAATAAAATCTTTAGTAGCTTTTTCGGGTGAAGTAAGTGACGACAAAGTGCCTGATAAAATGTATACAGAAGTTGGAATGAATAAAGGAATTAAGGAAAAAGATCTTCCGGAAAAATTTGGAACAGCCGAATATCATATTCTTTTAGTGGCGGAAAAATACCAGACTGGTTTTGATCAACCTTTATTACATACCATGTATGTAGATAAGAGATTATCGGGCATTCAGGCGGTTCAAACCTTATCTCGCTTAAATCGTACTCATCCATTGAAGGAGGATACCTTCGTACTTGATTTTGTTAATGATCGGGATGAAATACAAGCTGCTTTTAAAGCTTATTATGATGGAGCAGTACTAGGGCAGCAGGCTGATCCGAATAACTTATATAGAATTCATCAAGAGTTGCTTCTTGTAGATATATTTACTACAGAGGACATTGATGCCTTTAACGCTATCTATTTCAAATCCAGAGAAAAACAAAGCAATAAGGATCATGAAGACATGAATTATATTCTCGATGGTCCCGTTGAAAAATTCAGTTTGTTCTTAAAGGCGAATGAAGATGAAGCAGAATTATGGAGAAGTAAGATCACCGCTTTCAAAAACCTGTATGCTTTCTTAAGCCAGATTATTCCCTATCAAGACAGCGATCTGGAAAAATTATTTGTTTTTCTGAGGCATTTATCAAGTAAACTACCCAAGCGCCATACAGGTTCAAACTATAATTTTGATGATTCGGTAAGGTTGGAGTATTATCGCCTCCAAAAAATAAGTGAAGGTTCGATAAGTCTTAATATTCCGAAAGAATATAAATTAGATGGTCCTACAGATGTAGCTACGGGAATGGTCAGAGAGGACGAAATTCCATTTTCTAGAATTGTAGATTTGGTTAACAATCGGTTTGGAACGGAATTCAATCAAGCCGATCAATATTTCTTTGATCAAATTATAGAAACGGCCATCGCAGATGAAGATATTATTCAGGCTGCTCACGCAAATTCACAAGATAAATTTACCTTGATTTTTAAAAGTATTCTACAACAACTTTTCATAGAGCGAATAGACCAAAACGAAGATATATTTGCTCGCTTTATGGAAGAGAAAGACTTTAATAAAGCGATTACGGAATTATTAGCCAAAGAGGCTTTTAATAAGATAAAGAAAAACATGTAGCATGGTCCCGCCCGTAACGAACGATACATTCGGAGATGAACACAGCATTCCCGTAATGCGCAACACCTAAGGCGTTACATGCCAGCATAAAGTGATATCCTCCTCAATGAACACAGTTATTTCCTGCAACATTCACCACCCCAAAGTCAATAGCTTCCACACTGCCCCTTCCCGCTCATCAAAAACTTTCACCGATACTAAAATGCAGCAGCTGGAAAATTTGCAGCCGGTAACTTTCTCGATAGTTTAGTAGTCCTATCTCCAAAAGACATGGCAAAAAAATCGACCCCTTACGCAAACCTGACCGCACATATTCAGGATGTAATGAGAACAATTCCCCAACCCGCCATGTTCAAAAATTACTTCAAAACCGCTACGCGTAACCTGTCGAATAATAAATTTTTCACCACCTTAAATGTTTTTGGCCTGGCACTCGGTCGCGCTCAACCTGCTGTGGGTTGCCATGGTGGTATTCATCTACCAATTTGACAACTTCCATCCCAATAAAAAGCAGATCTACCGGATCATTACGCAGGTCCGGGACCGGGACGAGAACCCGTCGTACGCATCGGCGCCGGTCAATACTGCTCAATTGCTGAAAGGCAATTTCAATGGCGTGGAAAAAGCCGTTCGGATTAATCAATCCCTTCCCAAACATATTCGTTATTCGGAATTTGATTTTCAGGTAAAAGGATATTTTGCGGATGCGGAGTATCTTTCGATGTTTAACTTTCCGCTGCTGCGGGGCAACCCCGCCACTTCGCTGGAGAAGCCCAATACGATGGTGATTACCGAGGCCGCAGCTGCCCGGATTTTTGGCGACAAAGAGCCGATGGGCGAAATTGTATTCATCCAACCATATGGTGATGTGATGATCACAGGTATCTTGAAAGATATGCCGAAGAACACGCACCTGAAGGCCGAGGTTTTGGTTTCATACCCTACGCTCATTGCTCATCATGGCCCTTCTTTCACCAACGATGAAAAAAACTGGAGTAATTTTCACAATTCATACGTTTACCTGCAGCTCCCTGACAACTCCCGTCCCGCTGCCATCGAAGCATTTCTCAACCGGGTCGCAAAAGAAAAATATACGAAACCGGAGTATAAAGCATCTTTCGAATTGCAACGGTTCGACAAAATTGTTCCCGGTCCTGAGCTCGACAATGACATGGGCAACGAATGGAGTTACCCCGAAATGTTACTCATGGGAGTGCTACCGATGATTATACTCCTCGCAGCCTGCAGCAACTATGTTAGTCTTGCTATTTCCCAATCAGATAAATTTTTTTACTGCTCTTTGTGGTTCTCTGTTTTCCTTAGTGGTTCTTTGTGTAACAAACTGTAGCCATTCATATTTGCTCACATGTTGTCAGGATTTTGGACACAGAGGACCACAGAGATACAAAGGACACAGAGAAACAGCCAATGCAGTGGATATTACGGCCAATAGTTTACCACTGTTTCATTTCAAAGTTTACCACCCTTTCAGTCCAAAGTGTACCAGTCGATCGTGCATGAAAAAATTTCATTTCACTGCAAAGTGTACCACTTTTAGTTTTGGATGCACTGACA
>JANPJC010000063.1:0-5712 GCA_031425315.1 Chitinophagales bacterium | reverse complement strand
GAAGGGTCAATTTGAAAAGAAGCCTTTACCTAAGGAAGCGCAATTATCGGTGGTGTATGGTTTATCGGCCGGAGATTATGACGGAGATGGAAAGCTGGATATTTTATTGGGCGGTAATTTTTATGAGAGCAAGCCTGAGGTAGGTATCTATGATGCGAGTTATGGATTACTGCTGAAGGGTGATGGGAAGGGCAATTTTACAAGCATACCAGCCACTCAGAGCGGAATCAATATCAAAGGTGCAGTACGAGATATCAAATCATTAAAAGTGGGCAAAAAGAAAATAATCATTGTTGCTAAAAACAACGAATCGCCTGAAATCATTTTGAGTGCCAGATAATACAACAGCAAGTATGAAAAAAATAATTCTTATTGCCTTATCCCTTACATGCTTCCATGCGTATGCACAGCAACCAGGTGCAGGAAAAAATGCTAAATGGCAAAATCTTTTTGAAAAAAATAATTTTAGCGGATGGTATAGTTTCCTGCAATACAAAGGGAAAAATACTGACCCTGATAAAGTATTTAACATCAGTGATGGTGAATTGCATATAACAGGCCAGGAGTTCGGCTACTTATGTACCGAGAAATTGTACGAAAACTTTCATCTCACGCTCGACTTTAAATGGGGAAAGAAGAAATGGCCACCAAGAGAAGCTGATTCAACAAAAAGGGATAATGGAATTCTTTTTTATGTCCCCGAAAATGAAAAAGATACCGTTTGGATGAAATCAATAGAATGCCAGATACAGGAAGGTGATGTTGGAGATTTTTGGATGATCGACAGCACAACCATTGTAGTAAATGGTTCAAGGACTACTCCAAAAGATTATTTCAGGGTTGCAAAAACAACTGATGGTGAAAAGCCTTCAGGTGAGTGGAATCATGTGGAAATTATTGCAGACAGAGGGCATATCACTTACCTGGTGAATGGCATTAAAGTAAATGAGGCAGATTCGCCGAGTGTAACAAAAGGGAAAATTGTTATTCAGTCGGAGGGTGCTGAAATCTATTTAAAGAATATCAGGATTGCAGAATTATAATCAGGAAAAATACTTTTTCATTTTCGAAACAACTTTATATGCCAGGTGATACTTTGAATGTAAACAATAGGGCAGCCGCGCAGAATACATATGATGCAATTGTGATTGGCTCCGGTATTAGTGGCGGTTGGGCTGCTAAAGAGTTATGCGAAAAAGGACTGAAAGTACTGATGCTCGAGCGCGGCCGGCCGTATGAACATATTAAAGACTATAAATCTGCGGGCAACAATCCCTGGGAATTTGAACATCGCGGTAAAGCTACTCTTCAGCAAAAAACAGATAACCCGGTAATATCGAGAGATTGGGCAATGTATGGCACTGCTGCGCAGGAAGCCATTATGGATTCATGGGCAAATGAGAAAGAATGCCCGTATGTGGAAGTAAAACCTTTTACCTGGTGGAGAAGTTACCAGATGGGAGGCCGCTCAATTTTATGGGGCAGACAATGTTACCGTTTGAGTGATATGGACTTTGAAGCTAATGCAAAAGAAGGTATTGCCGTTGACTGGCCCATTCGCTATAAAGATCTGGCAACCTGGTACGATTACGTTGAAAAGTATGCGGGTATTAGTGGGTCAAGACAAGGCCTTGCACATTTACCTGATGGTCAGTTTTTGCCTCCAATGGATTTGAATTGCGTGGAAAAAGAAGTTGCTGACCGGATTAAAAAAAGTTACAATGATCAAAGGCATATGTTTATAGGACGTGTAGCCAATTTAACCGCTGCTATTCCCGGAAGAACCAAATGCCAGTTTCGTAATCGCTGTTGGGAAGGCTGTCCATTCGGAGGATATTTCAGTACGCAGTCTTCAACCTTACCGGCCGCACTTGCCACAAAGAACCTCACCGTGAGGCCGTATTCAATCGTTACAAAAATCAACTACAATAAAGAAACCCAAAAGGCAACAGGAGTGGAAGTGTTGGATGCGGAAACCAATAAAACTTATGAATTCAAGGCTAAAATTATTTTTCTAAATGCATCTTCACTGAACAGTGCCTGGGTACTAATGAATAGCGCAACAGATATCTGGCCAGAAGGATTAGGCAGCAGCAGTGGCGAGCTTGGCCACAATGTTATGGATCATCACTATATGCTCGGTGCCCAGGGTACAATAGAAGGTTTTCAGGATAAGTATTATTATGGCAGGCGGGCGAATGGATTTTATATTTCGCGATTCGTAAATTTAAATGGCGATAAACGTGATTTTCTCCGGGGTTATGGTTACCAGGGAAGTGCCAGTCGCGCAGGATGGAGCAGAGACGTTGCTGAATTAAATATTGGCGCTGAATATAAGGAGGCACTTACCGAGCCAGGTTCATGGCAGATTGGTGCAACCGGTTTTGGTGAAATTCTTCCTTATCATGAAAATAAAATCACGCTCGATAGAAATGTGAAAGATAAATGGGGGCTACCGGTTTTATCAATGGATGCTGAGCTGAAAGAGAATGAATTAAAAATGCGCAAAGACATCGTGAAAGAATTGGTAGAGATGTATGAAGCCGCCGGCGTGAAAAACATCACTACCTGGGATAAGGATTACTATATCGGTCAGGGTATTCACGAAATGGGTACTGCCCGAATGGGAAGGGAAGCCAAAACCTCTGTATTAAATGCGAATAACCAGGTGTGGGATTGTAAAAATGTATATGTAACTGATGGGGCATGTATGACTTCGAGTGCATGTCAGAATCCATCTTTAACTTATATGGCGCTTACCGCACGGGCTGCCGACCATGCTGTTAACGAATTAAAGAAACGGAATATCTAAAATAAATCTGCCGGCAAAAATTTCTGTGTGAGACTATGGGGTTTAAAATAATTCGTTGTGCCATTCTGTTGCTTTGCTTTTTTACAAGCTGTAAGGAAAAAATAAACAACGCTTTATTTGAAACCCTGCCTGCTTCAAAAACCGGTATTGACTTTGTCAATAACATAACTGACACGGATACACTGAATATTTTAGACTACCTGTATTATTATAATGGTGCAGGTGTAACTACCGGTGATATCAATAATGATGGCCTTGCGGATATTTATTTTGTCAGCAATATGGGCCCTAATAAATTATATCTCAATAAGGGAAACTTTGTATTTGAAGATATAACTACAGCAGCTGGTGTGTCGGGTACCGGCGAATGGAATACCGGCGTAAATATGGTTGATATCAATAATGACGGATATCTTGATATATATCTCTGCAGTGTAGGAGCAACATTACTATCCACAGGAAAAAAAATACACGGAAAAAACCAGCTGTACATTAATAATAAGAATAACACATTTTCGGAACAAGCTATTGATTTCGGGCTCGACTATCAGGGTTACTCCACTCAAACTGTTTTTTTTGATTATGATAAGGACGGTGACAATGATATGTTTCTGCTAAACCACTCTGTACATTCCAATGAAAATTATGGTGATACTTCTATCCGCAGTAAGGTTAATAAAGAAAGTGGAGACAGGTTATTCAGAAACGACGCAAATAAGTTTATTGATGTTACTGCAGGTAGCGGAATCATCAGTAGTTCGATAGGGTATGGTTTAGGTGTTTCCGTTGGCGACTTTAATCACGATGGTTGGGATGACATTTATGTAGCTAACGATTTTCATGAAAATGATTATTACTATGTCAATAATGGGGATGGCAGTTTTAAAGAAAGTATAAGAGATGCATTTGGTCATACCAGCAGATTTAGTATGGGTACTGAAGTGGCAGACATGAACAATGATGGCTGGCTGGATATTCTTACGACAGATATGCTCCCCGAAGATGAAAAGAATTTAAAATCTTCCAACGGCGATGATCCTTTGGAGATTTATAATCTTAAAATGAGTTATGGCTATTATCATCAATATGCCCGTAATACATTTCAATTAAATACCGGTCGTGGCGAACACTTTAGCGACCTTGGTTTGCTCGCAGGCATTTCGGCTACAGACTGGACATGGAGCCCATTGGCAGCTGACTTCGATAATGATGGAAGGAAAGATTTGTTTTTCAGTAATGGTATTTTGCGGCGATTGACGAATCTCGATTATATCCGTTTTTATGCTGATGCGAGTTTGGGAAAGGCACTTAAGAATTCAAGGAAGATGGATAAAACGGTTATTGAGATGTTGCCGAAAGGTGAGGCCGTTAATTATCTTTTTAAAGGAAGCGACCGCCTTTTATTTTCAGATCAAACAATTGCATGGGGCATTAGTGAAAAAACGCTTTCAACCGGATCTGCATATGCAGACCTGGATAATGATGGCGATATCGATTTGATCACAAATAATATAAATGGACCTGCAGGTATTTTGCGTAATCGTCAACGCGAAACAGGGAATCAACATTACCTCAGTATTCAACTCAGGGGCGATAGTTTAAACTTATTTGCATTAGGCACAAAGGTTTATCTGAAAATAAAAGATACTATTCAGTTTCAGCAACAATACCCTGTAAGAGGATTTATGAGTTCAAGTGAAACTGTAATGCATTTTGGATTGGGGTGGAATACAATAGTTGATACTGTATTAGTGATTTGGCCCGATGGTTCAAAATATTCTTTAACGAATGCAAATGCAGATCAGCGATTAAAAATAAATAAAGAGACTCCTTTTAATGTAAACAAAAAGGAAGCTATCAGGGGTGATGATTTTGCAAGTAGTACACCATCGTGGTTTACAAATATTACTGCCCAGGTTGGTATTGATTATGCTCACAGGGAAAATGATTTCATAGATTTTATTAATCAACCATTAATCCCGCATATGCTGTCGGCTCTTGGGCCGAAGGCGGCAGTGGCTGATGTAAATAAGGATGGCCTTGATGATTTTTATATTGGTGGTGCTAAAGGTCAGCCGGGTGAATTATTCATTCAAACTGCACAAAACAGATTTAACCGGAGTACACAATTATCCTTTGCGCTTGATTCCTTAAGCGAAGATGCAGATGCAGTATTTTTTGATGCCGATAATGATGGCGATATGGACCTGTACGTTGTGAGTGGCGGCGGAGAATACAAAAAGGGATCAATTGAATTATCAGACAGATTATATCTAAACGATGGTAAAGGGTCCTTTTCTAAATCAAAGGGACTACCTGCGATACTTACCAATAAGAGTTGTGTGGCAGTAAGTGATATTGATTTGGATGGTGATACAGATATTTTTATAGGATCCCGGCAAAACGAGCAATCATATGGAAGTATACCTGAGTCATATCTTTTAGTTAACGATGGTAAGGGTAATTTTAAAATTGATACAGATGTAAGAGCGAAAGGTTTACAAACTGCCGGCATGGTGAGTGCTGCTGCTTTTGCTGACATGGATAAAGACGGAGATGATGATCTTATTCTCGTTGGTGATTGGATGTCGCCGGTGATTTTTGAAAACATAAAAGGTAGGCTGGATAAGGCAGGCAGCAAATTTAAATGACCAGATATGCCGGGTTGGTGGCAAAGTGTTGTAGTCACTGATTTAAATAATGATGGTTTACCTGATATTGTAGCCGGCAACTACGGCCTCAATTCAAAATTGAAGGCGGATGTTCAGAACCCGCTTTTAATGTACCTGCTCGATTACGATAACAATGGCATCAATGAGCAGATTCTCGCCTATAAACACAATGGAGAATATTATTCATTTCTTGGTAAAGATGATCTGGAGCAGCAGATCCCCTCCATT
>JANPJC010000062.1:0-3777 GCA_031425315.1 Chitinophagales bacterium | reverse complement strand
TCATAATAATCCTTAATCATTTTGGCTCCCAGCTCATAGCCAATGTCTTCGCCAATATTGGCATTCAATTGTGGTTGTGCTTCAATCAGAACTTCTTTTTTCAACATAGTTGTAGATTTAGTGGTTTGCGAACGGTTGGTTGTTGGCTCAAATATGCCCTCAATGAGACCAACCAGCAAGAGGTACCAAGGTATTTGGGGATTTTACGATACAGGTAAGCGACTGCAAAACTTTGTTTTACAGGTTATTACAAATATAGTACCGTAATTGAACGAAAAAAAATAAAGGGGAATTACGTGAGTAAATTAGTATTTTTACGATTACACAGATCGTAAAATGACTATTTCCAGGCTTAGTGGAAACACTTAATTGTGTGGAAATGAATGAAATATTGAGGGTAGGGCGGTACGGACTAAAAACAGAAAGGTTGGGATGGTTTCAGAGGAAAGTGCTCCTGGATTTAATAACGGGACCTGGGGATAAAATGAAAGTTGACTGACACTGGATCTTTGCTGTCAGGTTTTTCGATTGGATGATTGGAATACTTTTAACGGACGGTTTGAGGATATTGGATGTTGCTGAATCCTCGTCAATCAACTTCAAATCAAAATTAGCGGTAAGGTTTGTGCCCCGCAAGAGAAGAATTGCCCGATTTTTGCTCTGATGTTTTTACCCTTTTGAAACTGTTGTTCACAGTGATTCTACGTGTATGAAACTCATCAACCATCGTAGATTAACGCGTTGAACTACGATAGTTAAATCCATGCGAAACACGAAGTTTGTAATAAATAGATGATTGACTGAAAGTTATTGATTGCGCTTAAACCAACCACCGCTTATGTCTGTACACGAACCCATTAAGGTTGCAATCGCTGATGATCACAAGATTTTCAGGGACGGCATTAAAATGGCGCTTTCCAGTAAGGAATATCTCAAAATAATCTGGGAAGCAGAAGATGGCAAGGACCTGATGCATAAAATAAGGCTGAAAATGCCAAATGTTCTTTTGATGGACATCCGAATGCCCGAAATGGACGGCATCAATGCAATCAGTTTGTTGCGAAAGGAGTACGAGGAAGTGAAAATTATTGTCCTCACGATGTACGATGACCAGGAAATGATCTCCAAAATGATGGAGATGGGGGCGAATGCATATCTCACCAAAACCACCGATCCGGAAGAAATTTATAATGCTATCCTCTCCTGTATGAATGATGATTTCTATTTCAATGACCTGGTGAATAAAGCGGTAATGCTGAAGCTCCAGCACAAAAAATCTGTTCGGCAATATTATCCCAATCCCATCAAACTCAACGAAAAAGAATTGAAAATTCTTCGATTAATAGCTGAAGACAAAACCACCGAAGAAATATCTAAAGAGGTTTACCTCAGTCCGCGCACTATCGAAACTATCCGTCAGAATATGAAAACCAAAGTTGGCGCTAAAACGATAGCGGGACTTGTTATGTATGGAATGCGGAATAAGTTAATAGACTAGAAGTTTACCAGGCCATGACGGAGGGCATACATTGCCAGCCCTACCCTGCTTTTCACATCCAGCCGGGTAAACAGGGTGTCCCTGATCCCATCAATTGCTCTTGGGTTCATATTCATTTTCTGTGCTATTTCTTTATAAGTCATTTCTGAACAGGCCAGTTTTAAGAAATTAAGCTCATGGTCGTCCAGCATAATTTTCTGAAATAAAGGCGTTTTGTTATCACTATCCTTGAATAATCCAGCCAGTTTACTTGACGTGTGCGCTGAATAATAATATCCGTTATCAATTACAGATTGGATAGCGAACATTAATTCAGTAGGATGAACATCTTTTTTCATAAAACCTTTTACACCTGCTTTTAACAAACGGATTAAAACGAGTTCAGAATCATACATGGTAAGCATCAACACGCTGATTTGAGGGTGATGGTTCTGCAGCCATTCGGCAGTCTCCTGGCCATCCATCACCGGCATATTTAAATCAAGGATTGCGATATCAGGAATATTACTTGAATTTAATTTATCCAGAAATTCTTTTCCATTGGACGCTTCAATACTCACCAAACATTTTTCAGACTGATTGATCAGGCTGGCCAATGCATGACGTAATAAGATGTGGTCATCAACAAGGGCAACTTTAATTTTCTGTTCCATTTTTTTCGGATTGTATTTGCAGAGGAAGATGAATATTTACTTTGGTGCCGTGTCCAATGTAGCTGGTGATTTCAGCAGTGGCCTCAATCATTCTTGCTCTGTTTTTTATATTATTTAAGCCAGAACCCACTTTTTTTGACTCAGGATTAGAAAGAGCACTAACATCAAATCCAATCCCGTCGTCCACTATTGAAAGGTTCAAACAGTTAGGTTCATATCGAAGTGAAATTTTAATTAGTTTTGCTTTGCTGTGCTTAATAATATTGTTACACGATTCCTGAATTATCCTGAATAGTATTAACTCCTTTTCGCCCTCAATATAGGAGGAATCTCCATCCACTCTGAACTCAACATCGAATGTCCCGCTTTTTAAAAGCATTGATTTTTCTGCTTCAATTGCGTGAATTAAACCATGAGACTTTATTAATTCAGAGTCTAATGATTTGGATATATCATTTAAGTCTGCTATTGCCTTACTTATAAGATCTACTGTGTTTTCAGTAGTTAATTTTACCTCTTCAATAATTGTTGGATTCAACACATTCAAATTGAGTTTTGCTAGAGTGAGGGTTAAACTTATATTATCATGTATTTCTTGGGAAATGTTTTTAAAAGTATATTCTTGAATTTCCAGTTGAGTCTTAAGTATTGATTTTTCATGGTTTAAATTAAGTATCTGAATGTCTCTCTTCATTTTATTTTGATTCCTTCTATATAAATACATCAAAATGAAGATTAATGTGAGAAATAAAAATATTATACTTGTTGTTATGATAAATAAATTAACTATCTGCCAATTTGTTTTTTGCATTTGAGCGCTTTGACTATTATAATGAAAAAGAAGAAGTATGCTAAATCATTTATGCTCCACACAATTGCTGTAATAATGCCTGATAGATCAGGGAAATAAGACCATAGGAAATAAGTTGGGCAAGTGGCACTAAAAAAAATAAAAATGCCCGAAGTCAAAATAAAGTCAGCATTTTTTTTAAGAGACTGATTATAATCATTGTCCAATATTTGAAAAAAAAGAGGTATCGAACAAACCAAAAAAAGCAAAGCTTCAAAAACTAAAAAAGTGGAGCCTTCCTTAATAGATATATCACGACCATATAAAATCGCAATCAATATGAAACCAATACTCAATAAGTAAATGGATGTTAAAATGTATCTTATATATTTTTGTGTAAGTTTAATATAGAAGAAGTATAGAATGACAGAATATTCAATTAGCGCGTAGTAAAATGCAGAATTATATGATAATGGCTTAATTAAGTTAATTGAAACGAAGCTTGCATATATGGTTTGGATGAAACTAGCTAATGACATCCATAAAAAAAATCGATACCCTTGAATACTTTTTGAGTTTTTCAATATAAAAAATGTCGCGTAGGAACTGGATAATAGTTCCGCAGCGCGGATAAAAATCATGAATATAATTATTACCATTCATTAAAATTAAGGCTAGATGAAGTTCTTACAGGGAGGATTTCGCCCAATACTTTCCAGAAAATCCTCCTCAAAATCCGGGAAAAAAACGTTGGTTGATATTATAAATCCATTTGTACCGGAAAAATCTAAACCCAACTGCCACGCCCAACCGTCATCTGATTAAAAAATGTAATA
>JANPJC010000061.1:0-53311 GCA_031425315.1 Chitinophagales bacterium | reverse complement strand
TCGGTTACCAAAGCGAGGTTAATGACTTTTTCTTTTTCATTGATCTGCTGGTCATCGTCCCATTCATTTCGTTCAATATGCAGCGGAAAAGATTGGCGGAGCTGTGGAATAAACTGCGCAAGCGAGGCGTCATCATACATTTTTCGTTCAATGAAATATCCCAGCTGTTCATTTAACGAATGCCCGCCGGCAATGGCTTTAAGCATTTCCATAGCTCCGCCTGTGCGTCCGGAGCTAAGGTTCACTGATAGCGTCCTGGATTCAGGGCCCTGGGAAACAGAATGATGTTCGTAACCTGACCTTAGAATTCCTGCTGCAGCAGCATGTTCAATGGAAGGGGTCAGGACATATCCTGCATCTGCGGCAATAACGGCAGGAGGTGACTGAACTATTCGTTTAGAAAAAGGGTCTTCAACCAAAACGGTATCCGGATCACTTCCGAGGTAAACAAAAACAAATTTATTGACCAGAGGTATCTGTGCAGGCGTAAAACCGGCATAATCAAAAACGGGCATTACCAAACGGTCAGGAGCTGCCTGCCGCACACTTACCACAGTGGGCTCTTTTATTTCCACTATGCGCATCCAAGGATCAGGACCCGGACGCAGGTTTTCGATATAACCAAACCCCCCTATGAAAATTCCTTTTTCAGCGCCGGCTTTGGATCGGTTATTAAAAAGCCGCGAAAGTGCAAGGCCCTGTAACCAGGCATCAAGTCTGAAACTGCAAAGGTCAATATGCTCGCTGAATAGCCGCTCAAGATCACTTACCGGCAAATCAGTTAAACCGGAAAGCGAGGTCAGCGTATTTTGTAAATTTTTAGAAGGGTCATCGGCAGATAGGTCCGTTTTAAGCTTTTGGGAGATCGTGTCCTCAACCCTTATTCCGTTAGTTAAAGTAGCATCAAAAAACCCCCATTTATTTTTCAGCGTTTCGAAATTTCCTGTGAAACCGCTGGCTGTAAGCAGGGCTTTATGCTCATGAGATATTGCATTACCCTGCAGGGCATATTCCAGTTCAAAATCCAGTCTTGCCAAAGGACTGATTGTTGGTTTTTCTTTACGTAATATTTCAGTTGCTGCCAGGGTCCAGTCTTGCAATAAAGCAAAACGGGCTATGTGGAACATCAATGTTGAGGAACGTTGCGTCACAAATTTTCCGAAATTTTCTCCATATGAATTTTTCCTGAGTTGCTCAAATGTTGCGTCCAGCAGTAACGAAAGGTAATTCTTACCTGTAACCGGAGCCGCCGCTGCCGCAGTATCCAATGTATCCTGAGGAAGATCAGTCAGCTTATAATTATCGTCATCAAAAAATTTTCCAAGTATTTGTGGCCGGAGATTAACTGGCTCATTCCAGCCCTCAACACTTTCCAGTTTTACTTTAAATTCCTGAGGCGTGGTTCGGATGCCTGATTTATCAACCCCGATCGGACTGGCAGCTTTATCGGTATTCCAAAGCAGGTATTCACCGGCAACCAGCCTCCGGAAATAACGGGTTGAACTTGCCTGGTAAGAAAGCAATTCCCTGAAATCCTTTTTTACCTGGTCACTGCTTGCACCATCAAAAACCATTTTCATTGTCTTGACTTTGCCAACCAGTTTACTCCACTGTTCGTCCAGCTTCTTCAAAAACCTGATTAAACGCTTTTCTTCGGCTGAAGCTGTGGTATCCGGTTTCCATGCAGACCATGCTGTAGATGGAACTATTCCATAGGGTTGCCTGCCGGCTCTGAATGCAGGAAGCAACCCACGACCGGTAACAAAATTTTGAAAAAATTCTTTTGTAAACCGGATATCGGCATCAGTAACATTTGGTCTCAAATGATTGTCCAGGTAATAACCCATGGTGCCGGCCCATAACGATCTGTTTAACAAAAGCGCTTCATGCCCATCTTTTTGGTTTTGATTGGCAATAGTAAAAAAGGCGTCAGTTTCCAGTCCCAGTGCATGGGTCAATCTTCGTCCATCTGTATCCGGGTCTTTACCGGGATTCACAGGGAATTCATTGCGAAAAGATTGCTCATCTGTTAGTCTGGAAGGGTTAAAACCAGACGAATGCCCTGGAAGGTTATTGGTGGCAGTCCCCTGGGGTAGAAAAGAAAAGCCGTCGGGTTTATAGTGATGGTTCTCGAATAACTTAGTAAGGCCAGCTGCACCCGCAGCCGGGTCGGAGCCGGTTTTCACACCAACTACCACAAGTTTTGAAATGCCAGACATCATCTCAGCTTTGGTCAGGGGAACCCGGATGGCCATCCCTGCTTTTTCAGCTTCTTCAGGATCAGTCAACCATCTGATCTCAGCCGGTAATTCCAGCACCCTGTTTTTCTCAGCGAAACTGGAATCGTTTTTTTCATCAGGATCAAAACCCATTTGTAAATAATCCGGTATGGGAGCACCGGCGACTTCACGGGTACCATGTGCCGGATCATTAAAAAAAATGCTTGCTATAAAGTGCTCGGGGAGAAGGTCTGTATAAGGCGGTGTGGTCCATGTGTCGGACCTGATTCCCGGTTTAGGGAATTGTGCATCCGGGATTTTAACCGTTGTGAGCTGGAGGTTATCCGGATAATCCACAGGCTTCATGCAGCGACCAATCCACGCAGCCCGATGAGCGAGACATTCCTGCCTCAATTGCTTCCAGGCTTCCAATTGCAGTCCGTTTCGGGTTGTTACAGCCGTTTCCGTTGAAGGATTGGTTAATTTAAAACTGCGTTCTGCATCCCACATTCTTTGCCAGAACTTTTTTGCAGCAACCATTTCCGGTTCAGTCAGGGCGGGCTCATGGGAATTTAAATATATATCGTCAGGAAAAATCCTGATCCAAAGTTCAAACCTGTCATCTTCCTTTCGCCATCTTTTAATGCCATCAGGGTTTAACCTTCCCGGAGAATTGAGGATCGTGATTGTCCGCTGGGCATGGCCAGATTGTACATTGGAAAGTGTAAAGGCTTGAGAGCTTTTAGAAGCCAATGGGTCTGCTTTGAATTTCAATGTAGGGAAGATCATACTCACTGACCTCTTTGCAGAATCATTTAATTGCTGGAAGTTAATGAGTACATCAGCAGGACAATTGCGTGCAACATGTTTGATGGTAAGATACCTCGTCTGCAGACGCAAAGGCAAAAGCACCAGCGGAATAGAATCACTTAGATTACCGATTGTTTTGTTCGTGGTCCCCAGGGCATTAAACGCAGATCTTGCCGTAGCCAGCAAGTTGTTAGAAAGAATAAGACCCGATTCAGTTTCATTCAGTTTTTTGATCGCAGCATTACGCTGTGTAGCTAATGCATGACCCGCAGGTAGTGCGGTTAACAAACCGGCTTTTAAAACCTCCGCAATCCTGTTCTCCAGCAAAAAAAGATGCTGCCTGGCCTGGTACAGGTTGTTGCTTGCAATACGGTAGCCCCTGACTGCTTCATTATAAATTTTCTGTGTTTCTTTAAAATCAGCCATAATTCCGTTATTTTAAAAAATAAATTCAACAAACCTGTATATTCAGCTGACCATCAGCGAAGCATGTATAAAAATCTGTACTGGTTTTTGAATAAGAATGGCAGCCATTTGTGCTGAATCGCCTGTCCCTGCTTTTGGATCTGCTGTCACAGGCTTCTGTCCCTTTCCCCAGGATAATCCCTGTTCGTTCAATGGTCCTGTTGGAATATCTCTGTTAAGGTCTATGCACTCTTCAACTGTGTTCAGGTCCTGCCAGGAAAGGTCGTTCCATTTCTCAAAAAGTCGCCCGGCTTCTCTGCTTTGATCGAGACCGAAATGTGTTTCACCTGGTCTCTCCGCAATGACAAAATAATACCCGCCTTTTTCACCTGGTGAAGTACCCAACAACTGGTCCTTGTGAAGTTCGAAGCCGGCGAATAAATAGTCAGGTGAAAAACGTCCGGTAAAAATAGGAGAGAGGGCTTTTTGGTTGAGATCGGGCACCCTGTTATTATCATTGTTGATCAACCTGGCCTTTTGTGCATACACCACCAGATTCGGATACTTTTTAATCAGGCTGGATTTAATGATAAACACGATCGGATTTGGAAAGGCTCCTTGTGGCCCATGAAGACCGAGTCCTTTGGACGCGTCCCACTTACGGATAAAATCGATATCGCTGCTATCTTTCGTGGGAACGGCATCTGCCTTATCCCAGAATTGACGAAAAAACGTAGCGTTCATATCCGCCGGGAAACCGCGCCATAAAAATTCCGCAGCCAGCTCATGGTTTACGCCGGTTAAAAAAGCTTCTATGAAGGCTGAGTTCGCTTCGAGTAAAATAAATGACTCGGGCTGCACCTGATCCAAATTGGGTATAAACAGTTCAGGTTTTAATTTGCTCAGCTCTTCATAGGTGGGATCACCATAAAAAGGATTAAAGCTATTGGGCGAAATAATATCGCTGTCTGTAACAGAGGCAGGGGATGCGACTGGTAGTTTGGTTTTGTACATCACTTTAAAACTCGCGGACGGACTAATCTTCGCCTGTATCTTATCGCTCAACACCAAAGGATTGGAGTCGATTGGTCTTGGAACACGGGGACGGGGTAAAATCTTTTCCACAAGATCTTTAAATAACTGCGACATGTTCCTGATTGTCAGTGAACTGGAAAGACCAGGAGTTGAAAACCAGTTGGGGATCTGGAGCCTGAAATCAAAGAAGAAAACAGGCCTGAATTGATTTGGCTGAACTTTGATCAGTTTCTCGACGGAATTGAAATTCTGAAAAGGCGGGTCAGGGTTAAACACAAATGCCATAACAGTGAATTGGGTTGTTCCTGACATGATCACTGACTGGTATACATTGTTAGCGTGTACCCTTTTTATTACCGGCCCTTTAACCCTCGTGATTCTACGGTAAGCAGGTTGAATAAAAGCAGTTTCCGCTTTATAGGTGGCCAGTTTTCCTTCGACCGATAGTCCCGGAACATCAGAAATAACACTGGTATGAAGGGATTGTGTCAGGGCAAGTATCTTACTGGAATTGTCAGTAGGCGACGTATTGGGAGAGAGAAAATGCTTTTTAAAAGAAGCTGCGGTTACCTGCTGTGCAAACTGTAAACGCTGAAGTTCATGATTTAGATTTTTTCGATTTTCAGCAAGCTGTTTCCATGCACGACTTACGTATTCTTCCTGATTTTCCCTGACCACTTCTGTACCCAGGCCGGCGGCCACCCGGAAAGCCGGATCCAGATTCAGTTGTTCCAGCCAGGCCAGTTTTTTTGTTGGATCCACCAAAGGATCACCGGTAACGCTGGCATACCAGCGACCATAAACAGGTGGTACCAATAAGGGGTCATCATCCTGGTTATCGGTAATATTGGCCGACAAGGGTAATTCACCTGGCCGTTTTTGACGGGACTGGATACCCAGGTTAATAAGACCCGCGAGATTATTGACAAATTTTGTTTCTTCAGTTCCGTTCTGCTGAGTCAGGGTTTTGGTGCGAGCCTGAACATCGGTAGGAAGGCGAAGCGCACCTTCAAAGGGAAGAAATCCTGGCAGATCGGGATTCAGCGACCCTTTGTAATCAAAAAGATCGCCATAGTTGATATTAGTCGCATCCATCCATAGTTTCCCTACTGAAGTACCTTTAAGGTCACGGGGAGTTATCTTATCAGCCATGGCCTCAAAATCCTCGTTACCGGTTTGGAATCGCCAGTCGAAATATACCGGGAGCTCAAGATCTTTGTCGATGCTGTTTTGCCAGCTTGGTTTGAATCGGCCTACTGATTCAATCTGGCTGATCCGCCCGCCAATTCCGGCCATCCGGCCTCTTTCGAAAGCAGGAACAAGGAAAGCAAAATATGCAGTATTTATTTTCAGTTTACGCGGACAAAGCAACCTGGAAGAACCTGCATTTGGATTGGTTTGCAGAATACCTGTCAGCTTTTGATTCCGGGACTCAGCATTTGTTATTGTATTTATATCAAAGTCACCCTCATTCACCTGTACGTGAGCCCATGCCCAACTCTGTTCCAGGTTGGGTAATACATTCTTTACAGTATCTGCTGTCAGGAGAATGGAGCGTGAAGTCCTGCCGCTTTTAAGTGGTACCCTTTCAAACTCTCTTTCTTCAAGTACAATCAAAGACATCCAGGGCCGGAGCCGTTTTTCTGCATGCGGTTTAGCAGGAGAATAACGCCATGGAAAATCTTCTTCATAAAATTCTACATACGGGAAGAAGTTAGGCTCGAAATTAAGAACTCCTGGTGCGGGCTCCGTTTTCACAATTGCTGAGCTATCAATACCTGTTATATCACCAGGCCCGAGCAATTCAACCTGTTGAGAGATTATTTTTTTTTCTTTATCGTCGCCCATTATTTTCACTGAAACACTTACTCCGACCCTGCCACCGGTGCTCGTTGCATCTGTAAGTGGATCGGAATCTGCAATCTGTCGGGTTAAACCGCGGCGGATCCATGGGAAAAAATAATATTGATTTGCCATTCCGTTTATTTTAAGTTTAAATCGTCAAATCAGCTCTGATTCACGAACGACATTGGTCTTTAATTTCGGATTTGCCTTTTGCAATTTCCATTTCTCATAGTAAGCCGCAGACATACTTTTTTGTCCCGCAACCTCCGCTACCTTTGCACCTGTTGCGGGGTCAATAAGAACAAAAGTTTCAACTTTGCTGGCTTTTTTTCTCCCGTCGCTCACTTTTACTGCTCTCAGTTTACGTCCCTGTACGGATTTGGCAATTGCATTATTCCCGGCCCAACGTAAAAAATCAACTTTGGTAATTGGATTTGCAGGAGCTTTCTCTTTAGGGGCGAGGGGGTCTTTGAATTTATTATCATAATCACATTCAGAGATCTGTCCAGCTCCTGCCAATAAGGTTTCTGTGTCGCTGAATGAAAGACCAGCTTTCATCTTTTCATAAGATTTCCTGGAAAGTCGCTGAGCATCTTCCATTTCAATAAACATGGCCGGTGCAAAATGATCATCCAGCGGATTTTTCCCGACTCCATCATTTACAGTTTCAACCGGAACCACATCAAATGTTCGGGGCCCCTTTACTTTTTGTGACCCAACTTTGTCGATACGGATGCCCAGGGGCACTACCTGCTGAATCACATCCACTTTTGAGAGCGGATCAGCGATCAGCGGGGTAGGGCTATCCTCAGCTGCCGGCTTATCTTTAAGGTCGTCTTTTGTGTTTCGCAGCACTACCTGTGCCTGACGTTTGGCCGGCATTACAGCCTGCCAGTTATTTGCATTTGAGAGTGCATTTTCAAGCAGTGGGAGTACCTCAACTTCCTGAATGTTTTCTGTAAGTTCTTCGCCGGTGGATTCATCAAAGTCAACATCATAATCCCATATCCAGATAGAAAACGTAGCAGTACCCTTGATTCGCCACGGATTTGTTCCTGAGAACTGGCCACGTACAGAAACGCCGGCGAGGTGGCGGCTGCCCCAGTAGATATGCAGCTTACCTTCGAAGTCCACAGCGAAATAGAAAGGATCAAAATGAAACAGGGCGTCTACAGAAAGGCCTGCCTCTATATGGAATTTAGACCAGTCGAGTTTGAAGTCAATCGCAAAACCTGCCTGGACTGTATTGGAGGTAACGGCGAGATAACAGGAAACTGTCAGCTTGATATTGTCATTCTCCATCAGGGAAATGGCCAAACGATTAATAGGGACGGGTAGTCCAAGACCTCCCGGAATCTCGAAATCCGGATGAAAACCGCCTACTGCAGCAAGGAAGATGGGATCATCACCCCAACGGTAACGAAGGATAAGGTCACCGGTCAGGGTGAACTTGAGCAGTCTTGATTCGTAAAGTGCTGCATCAATGGATAGCATATCGTTGCCCAGATCCAGGAGAACAATGAAATTTACCTGTAATCTGAGTACAGGTGTATCAGGTTTAATCAATACTCTGATGACTCCTATCAGCGCGATTTTTACAGGAGAAGGAACTTCTATCAGCAATCCGAGTTTGATATCCACGAGATTGCTGCTTCCCCAGCTCAGGCGTGCCATGATGCCAAAGACATACCTGTTTTGAGCAACAGGGAACAGCGAATTGATCGACTGAACAATTGTTGAAATATTACCAACAGGGTTATCAGGGAAAAGCACTGCATTCAACCGGTCATCTCTTACTGCCACCCGGAACTCTTCGGTGTTCATCGAACGGTTGATAGCCACCAACACACCGAGTCCGTTAAGTTTGAATCCCAATCCGATCTGAAAGGCGGGGTTGAATTCTACTGAAGCGATGAGAAGAAAAGAAAATCCTGGTTTACCATCCGGCATGCGGGTGAGGATAATGGCCACAATTTTAAGGGTCAGTTTAAGATCCGCGCTAACCTGAATGGAAAGTTCGCCTGCACCGAAATATTGGTGTTTGTCGGGATCGAAACCCAGGATGCCGCCACCACTGAGCATTGGGGCCTTTACCAGGAAACCGACCGCTGTTGGAGGTTTCAAATCAGCCGCCACATGGGCAAAGCCAAGATTAGGATTCTTTTTCTTAAAATCGAGAGAGAGGGCTACTCCAAGCCGATCCACCGTCATCTGGAAGGGACCAAGTTCAAGTTTAAGCAAGGCAGATAACTCAAGTTCACCGCCATGTACTTCTTCTTTTTCGATAAAAGGCTTGACGCCCACATAAAGTGTGGGTATCTGGATTTGCTTAAAAAAAGCGGCCCCGACGTTAAATAGAAACAGGAATCCGTCATTGCCGTCAAGTCCCGTAAGTGTCCATTTATTTTCGAGTGGTGAATAAACAATCTTCAGGCTTACTTTTATTTTGGAACCACTTTTTTCAGGCAGTATTTTCTGCATAAACCCATCACGGCCTTCTCCTGAAATGGAATAACTGAAATCATGTAACTCCAGGCTGAATTCAACATCGAGCTCATCGGTATTTTTAATCCGCTTTTTCTTTGGATGTATCCTGAAAAAAATGTCTCCACTCCTGGCTTCATCGCTTTTTTCAGGGTTGTCAGGTTCACCCTTTACATAAATTTCGATCAGTGGGGTTGGATTATCCACCACCCCAGTTCCAAAAACTTTAAATCCTGAACCGTGTCCGAAACTAAAACCTCCACTGACTTTATTAAGGAATCTCAATTTTAGTTTTCCCAACTCTGTTCCGAAATCACCGGCATTGAGTTCCAGGTTAAAAACATATCGAAAACCATCGGGGGTTGAATTTTCGTTTGCTCCGGGAGGCATAACCGGGATGCTGACAAATGAAAGGAAGGCATCAGTGCTGTTGGGTTTACGGAACTCCTGCTGGTATTCGTATTCACCTGGTACAGGGGGTATTATTTCTCCCGGTAAAAATTGTATTTGTAGTACCCGCTGTGCAAGGCGACCGGCATTTGGAAATCTATCTTTTTCGGGTGAGAGGTCGGAGCCCATATTGAAAAGGAAAGTGCCGGGAAACTTATCAAAAAACATTAAAAGAATCGAAGGCCAGAGGAATGCTGCTTTTGTAATCCGAAGAGGGCTATCCTCTTTGAAATCACCTACCGGACTTAATTTATCCCAATATAATAATTGATACAGGGCTCTTTTTGTTTCATTGATTTCGTCAGCAAAAATTCCCAGCATGTCGAAAACCGCTGCCACACGTGGCGATGATTTTTTAAAATATGCAACGGTAAAAAATTTGGCAATTGCTCTCAGGCCGTTTTCGATCGCCATTTCCTTTTCCTCTGCTGAAGCCGCTCCTGGTCTTGGCCCCGCCACTTCGCAGGTATCCAGCATTTCTTTAAGAATGGTAAGCATCATAAAAAATTCCTGGAAAAAAAGAGCAGCACTGGCAAGATTATTGACCTTCGGTATATCAGATTTATCCAGGTCCAGTTTCTTGCGCATTTCATTCAGGAAGTCAAGAAGAGCATTCAGTTTTGCCTTTGTTTTGGCTTTGTCAGCTGGATTGTCTTTCTCCTTCATTCCAATAGATGCCAGCATCTCTGCCCGGAATTGATCTTCCTTCATCATCTCCCCAAGTGGAGCAAAGGCCTGATCCAGCCAGTTAATCGCAGCGGTGATCTTGTTCATGAAGGTCGCGTTATGAGATTACGATAATGTTCAGCTTGTTTTTTCCAATGGAAAATCCGGACGTTCAATGGCGGGTTTTCTATCCAGTGAAAATTCATGTTGATAAAAAGGACTTTCAAAACTTCCCGGGTTGTCTTCATTAGGCGATTCAAAAAACGGGTAGAAAAACATCGAGTGCCGGACAAAAAGAGAATTGTTACGTCTTGGAAAATCGATGATAGCAGCGTGGCTATACCAGTTAACGATGCGGTTAACATGGCTCCGGCTGTAGAACGATGCACGCCTTAAAATAAGACCCAGCTTTTGCTCAAAAGCAGATTCGGATTCTCCATCAACAAGATCTTCGCTCAGGTCAGGAGGTTTGGAAGCTAAAGATTTAAACCTTTCACTATCCGGACGCTGGTCGGTCATAACATTCATTTTCCAGCGGAAAGAGGGTTCAGGAACATCTTTTGCGAACACCACCATTTCAGAAATAACTGGCTCACCCCCCGGGGTAAGCGGATCAAATTTGCGAAATGGCCAGTCACGCAACGTAATAAGGATCGGCTTTTTGGCTAAAGCGGCGGCGATTCTCAGCGGGTAGTGACGCCGCGTGGCTTCAGCATATTTACCCGGTGAGGTTTGAGCAAGTAACTTTACTTTCAGTATGTCATTAAATTCCTCCCATCCGATAGAAGTAAGATTAGTAAACTCTTTATTAAACCCGCCTCCGAGTGTCGTTTGAGCCATACCAGATGGGAGAACTCCCATCAATTGTCCTTCGGGTTTAATATTTTTAAGTGAACTTGAAACCATTTGAATAAATCGGCTGGCATGCGTCTGCCCTTTTTGCCAGTAATCCATTTCACTTGAAATACCATAGTGCACATCCCCGGCAAGAAACAGCACTTTTTTCAGCGCAGCACACCGCTTCAGCAACGCTTCAAAACCGGCCAGATGCAGTGACCAATGCTCTACATCGAGACTTTGACTTCCTGAATGTTCAACCTTTCGTTTTTCGGTAACTTCTTTTTCCTGATCTTTTATTGCCGCAATGCCGTCGAGTACACGGGGCACAATCGGTTGGCCAATTGATTCAATCGCTGTTAATCCAAGAACAGGCGCTCCGGAAATAATGATCGCCAGCTCAGTATCAAAAGGTAAAGCAGCCGCAGTTGGAATCTGTTCTTCCAATGCTTTTTTACTTAAGAGGTTCGGCGGGGAAAACATACCGGCTGAAAAATCCCTTCGGGTTCGGGTATCGAGCACGAAAACCCTGGCCTGACTGATCTTTAAACTACAATGCCATTTGATTGGCAGAATATCCGTTGCAACAAAAAATAAATCATGAAAATGGTCCGTAAATTCTTTGTCTTTAGGAGGACGCGCAGTGGCAACAACATTGCCGGGTGTTACTTTCAAGTCACCAAAAGAATTTATCAGCTCGGGTATTTTTTGAATAAGTTTAAACCGGTGATCTTTATTGGGCGTTTTGTCGGCCCATCCTTTGGGGTCATTACCCCAGGCCTGGAAAAGTGCAAACGCGAGCAAACCATTGCGTATAATCACTTCACCCAGCTTTGTGCCCAATACCTGTTTTGTCCAGCCACCGTTTAAGTACCAATCATCAGTAACGTCATGGTCATCAAAACTCATGATCGATGGGGTATTCGCTAAGATTCTACGCACTGCCTTCAGGTCGCGGGCAAAATCTGTTACCTTTTCTCTTTCTCTTGGATCGTCGGTTGCCAGTTTTTTCTCCCGGCTTTTTCTATATCGGTTGATGGGTGTTTTATCATCCGGATCATTTTCAGCCGACGTTTCGATTTTTTGAAAATAGGCGGCTCTTTGCGCGGCATTCATGGTGTCCCAGTTCTCAGGTACATCTGCTTTTTTTTCATCGGCACCTTTACTGAGTGGAAACAGGTACGATGTTGTTGCCGGAATATCGTTGAGTTTGTCCTTAAACACATCAAGTGAAGATGGAAGGTCTGCAAGTTCCAGTCGGCTTGCATCTTTCCTGGGCCACAACTCGTCGCACCATTGATACAAGTATGCCGCGGCAAATTCTGCAAACGACCATAAATGGTTACTCTGACTTCCAGTGAAGCCGGAATAAAAATTAGTTGCGCGGCGTGTCGGTGGAAAAGCCCTGTAATCCGCATCGATCCATACGAAATCAGCATCAGCAGTTCCCTGGTTGAGATAACTTTTTTCCGGGTCTTTTGGGAATGGCAATTGCTCTACTTTCTGAAGGAGAAAATTCCCTGTATCATTATAATACTGAATAAGAAAATCAGAACAATCATCAGCATATATCTGGTCGCCCGTGTGGAAAAAATAATGTGGCCTGGCTTTAGGAGTTAAAACCCTGTCCGGATCTATGAAGTCCGGTTCAATAACTTTTGCCAACGCAGCAAATCCGTCCCGTCCATTTCCATGAGGCTTTCGACAGGATCCATGTGAAATCCGTACATCTTCCATTTTGAGAGGAGCAACTATGAAAGACGGAAGTTGTCCTTTTTTGAAACCAAGCAAGACAGGTTCATTGAGGAGGCCAAGTGAGATCAGGTTTTCTTTCTGATTCCCTCCATGAAAAATCAGGTCGTATGAAAAGATGCCTCCCTGTGTGAAGAGACCAGGGCTTTCTATCGTCACTAATGCAATGTGCAGGTTTTTACCAAGCGTTATACTTGATGTTTTTGCCGATTTAAAAGCGACAATCTTTCCAGGAAAATCAGGGTTATCCGGTGAGTTATAACCGGTATATAATTCAAGTTCAATCTGCCGGGGTGCTTTAAGTGCAACCCATACAGAAACTATTTCCGGTTCGACCCTGCGAACGATGGGTCCGCAAATAATAAGAGGGAGGCTGTCGAACCTGTCGCTCAACGGATGCTGGAGTGGCATAATAAGTAAGTTTGCGAGCCTTAACAGTCATTGCGAATGCTAAACAGGCTTAAAAACTCCATCCGGCTTCATAGCGTTAGCTGCCAATCTGTGCACGTTAGTAAGCTTAAAAGTACAAGCTCCGACAAGTAATTATGTTTACAGGGAAGGATAAGTAGAAGGGTTAATAAATATATACAAAAAGCAGCATAAAAAAATAATTTTTGCTCTTTTCAAAATTCAATTCTTAAAAGAGCCGGGAAGTTGACCTGGCAATCCCGCCGGTGGCAGAAAGTCTTAAGCAGTTAAAGAATGTAGTGGTTAGCCCAAATTAAACCCCGAACATTTTATTGAGAACCTTGCGGACCGGACGGCCCCGCATATTAATAGTATAAGATTTTCTTAACCAGAAATTTGCAAACGCAAAAAAATGCCAATCACTAAAACACTCACCGGGCCTACGTTTCCGCGATTTGCGGTTACTCTGTGGTGTTACCCTCGTGTGTTGACGTAAAGATAAAATATATTTGATGAGATGGCAAAATAATTGATCAAATATATTTGATCAATTCAGTTTGAATGATAAATTATATTTGAGGATTCGTTGATTTCAATTCTAATTTACTATTTGAATATTGAACATTTCATAAAATAAAATGCATGGATATACTATAGTTGACGGAAAATATTGTTATCAATTTTTTGAGATTGAATAAGTTTAAGAAGTAAATACAATTTTCTAATTGAAAAAAATATCCAAACCTTATGTTGATAAAATATATTTGAATTGATGGTGACCTTCGGTCTTTTTGCCCGGTGAATTTTAGCCGGTGAGGCGTGTAGGCGGGAAGAAATTTAACAGCACTCAGTAATAATTATTTTATCCGGATCGTACTTCAAACAATTATATTTTCTCACCGCCTCCCAATCTCCCCGGCAAATAAAAAAAGCGAAGCACCTCTTCAAAGCGCAGCGCCCAAATTCAACCGATAGCTAGTGCTTCTTCCACCAGCTTTCCCCGCCAGCACAAACACACCGGTATATTCGGCTCGACTATGCGATAGTTATGAGCCGAATAAGTGTTTTAATCGGCTCAAGGTGGGTAGACGGACTGCTTTCTTAAATAGTTGGTTTAGTATGTTTACCGGATAAATAGATTGACAATCAATGCTCTAGGTATCAAATCCCGCAATTTATAAGCGGGTTAACAATTATGTGTAAACAAAAATGTTTATTTTTGTCGTATGTCAGCCACTTTGCAAATTGTAAAAGGAATTCATCCCGGTCTAATACTGGAAAGAGAACTCAAAAAAAGAGGGCTTTCGAAAGGACAGTTTGCATTGTCTATTCAGGAATATCCTCAAACCATTAGCGCCATAATTAGTGGGCGCAGGAGCATGAATACGTCTTTGGCTATGCGAATCGAAAACCAACTGGGAATGGAAGAGGGGTTTTTAATGACGCTTCAGATTTTCTATGATATTAAACAGGAAAAAAATAAGCAATCAAAAAAGAATCATCCTGATTTATCAAAATTCCGGCCTGCTTTATTTTGGGATACAAGAATTGAAAATATTAACTGGGATCAGCAGAAAAGAGCTGTCATCCAACGGGTATTTGATCGCGGAAATCTTTTGGAGAAAAAGGAATTGATAAAGTTCTATGGTAACGAGAGTATCAAAAAAGAGCTGAGAGATTCAAAAAAATAACTGGTGTTAAAAACATTGCATTGGAATACCGTGTCACCGTTGTTAAGTAATGGCTTAAAAAGTCTGATGGCTGAACCTATATTTCAACCTTTCAGGCTTGTAGGTGGTACTTCGCTTAGTTTGCAAATAGGCCATCGGATGTCAATTGATATTGATTTGTTTACCGACGCAACATATGGCTCAGTTGATTTCAGTGAAATTGATAATTTTCTGAGGAAAAATTATTTGTATATAAGTCCGGCAAAACTGCCTGATATTATTGCTATGGGTGTTTCATATATCATTGGTAACCGTGAGGATAATTCATTTAAGCTCGATTTATATTATACAACTGAGTCTTTCATATTTCCGGTTTTGCAAAGGGAGAAAATAAGAATGGCATCTGTGGAAGAGATTGCAGCAATGAAAATAGATGTAGTGCAAAGGATAGGAAGAAAAAAAGATTTCTGGGACATCCATGCATTACTTAGCGATTTCTCTATTGAGCAAATGATTGAGATGCATAAACAACGTTATCAATACACACATGATGAAGCAACCATAAGAACTAATCTCACTAATTTTTCATTTGCGGATCAGGATTTTGAACCGATATGCTTAGTTGGTAAACAGTGGGAGATAATAAAGCTTGATATCGTGGAAGCATTAGGTTAAGATTACTGTATTTGAACTTCAACGTTCTAAGAATTGCAAAAATAATAGCTGGTAGGGCGTGTAGACGGGAAGATATTTATACAATGATAATTAATTGCATTATCCTTCTGAAATACTTATCACTTTTAAAATCTTCAAAGCGAAGCGCCTTTTTAAATCTTTTTTCCCACCTCTTCACCCAGTAAAAATATAGCCGGGAAGACGTGAAGCACGATAATGAAGAAACGGGAACCATTCTTATCCATATTTTAAATACCTAACTCACATCGATTGAATGTTTTCGTTACCGTGTATTCGTTCCCGTTATAACCGTCTTACCGGCTACTGTATTGATGTATTTATTCTTCCCATTTCAATTTCACTAGTAGCAAATGATTGAGAAGCATACGCTACGTCATCAGCATACATATCATGAAGCAGCTATAAATGGCAATCTCACTATTTCGGGTTTATAACGTTATGATGATATCAGGGATCACAGTACCAGTAAAAATAATTTTCTTACTTGTTCATATTCTCAATTTTGTAAGTATATTTATCATGCTTCAGCTAAGTACTCCAACTCACAAAAAAGAAATCTCTCCAAACATCCAGCGAAAAATTGTCCCTCAATTTATTGATGTGGAAATTTTACAGTATATCTATTTCAAACCAGGCAATATTATTTAGTTGGAAAAACACCAACTTCTCCCATTCCATCTGATCTGCAACTTTAGTCCACTACCCCTCGCTTCAAATTGATTGAATCATTACGATTAACATGTGCAACATGCATGTGTTGTCAGAATTTGCTTAAAAGAATATTGATAGATCTGGTTAAAGAGCATTCAAATATTTGTATTACAAATCATTACATCATGAAAATATGTAAGTACATGCAGAAGATAATTCTCTTTTGTATTTTCAGTTTGTCCGGCATTAACGTGTTATTCGCTAACAATATCAAAATCACCAACCCCACACTCCTTTCACAGGATCAGGTTGCTAATACAGTGAAAATTCAATTTAATGTTTCATGGGAAAATTCATTTAGAGTAGCGACAGGGCCCTCTAATTGGGATGCAGCATGGATATTTATAAAGTACAGAGTAAACATTAAAAGTGGTGGTGATAACCTGTGGAGACATGCTAAACTAGCTGCAACCGGACAATATGCACCTTCAGGTTCAGAAGTTAAACCATCAACTGAAGGAGCTTTCATTTATCGCTCCGTTAATGGTAGTGGGACATTCAATGTAACAGGTGCACAATTACAATGGAATTATGGAACACACATAGAGTCGGGAACTGCTGATTTTATTGATGATGGTGACTTAATAGAGATACAGATATTTGCTATTGAAATGGCTTATGTACCTGCGGGAGCTTTTACTGTTGGTGACGGAAGCTCAAGCGGTTTTCCAATAACAAAAATCACTACAGGGAATGCAGCTGCAGTAGGTGGCTATCCAACAGGATTAAGTAACACTAATTCCCTTTTCCCGAATGGATACAAGGCATTTTATTGTATGAAGTATGAAATAAGTCAGCAGCAGTATGTAGACTTTTTAAACACGCTTTCTTACAGCCAGCAAAGAGGGTTTACTTCAGTAGATCCATCCTTACCAGCTGGACAGGCTGCACTAACTAGTTTTAGGGTTCCTGTTGATAATGCCTATAGAAACGGAATTGATATTGAAATACCTGGTACTCCAGAAACTATCCCTGCTGTTTATGGATGTAACCTTGATGGAGATGCACTTTTTAATGAGGCAAATGACGGCCAAACTATTGCGTGCAATTACCTTTCACATTACAGCTTGACAGGGTATTTAGATTGGTGTGGTCTGCGCCCTATGACAGAGTTAGAATTTGAAAAGGCTTGCAGGGGCCCATTACCACCTGTCCTTAATGAAATGGCTTGGGGTAATTCTACAGCTACTGGAGCTACAAGTATTATTAATGCTGGTCTTAGTAGTGAAAGTGGAAGTGCGGGCACTAATATCGCTTATAACAATGCTGCAAGCGTTCAGGGACCATTACGAAGTGGCTCATTCGCAAAATCATCTACTACCAGGGTACAAGCCGGATCTACTTATTACGGTGTAATGGATATGAGTGGAAATGTGGCTGAAGCTGTAGTTCATGTATATACGAACCCTCGGTTTACCGGAACGAATGGCAATGGGGACGGCGCAGTAGATTTCAATTTATGGCCTGGTAATGGAGGCACACCTGGTGGTAGTAGAGGGATCTGCTACAGAGGAGGTTCCTGGGCCAGTTCTGCCTTGGGAGATACATGGGATAGTTTTACTGCAAGGGTGTCTTTTCGTACTGACCCGGTGTTAGTAACAACGGATGGTATTTACCGATCTCCTCGTGAGGGTGGCAGAGGAGTTCGATATCAATAAATACATACCATGAAACAGATTCAGGTTCTTATATTATTAGTTTCCTGTTCGGCTGCAGTAGCGCAGAGCACTGGAGGATATGGAGGAGGTGCTTCACGCACCCAATATACTTTTGTGTTGAAAGACGAAACAGGTACATATAAGGGAGGCAACGGAGGAGGTACTTCACGCACCTCATATATTTTTGTGCTAAAAGATGAGACAGGCGTTTATATGGGAGGTAACGGAGGAGGTGGAAATAGTAAAATATTTCAGGCGACTTTGGAGGATTTAGCTATGTACACAGGAGGAGATGGAAGGGGTGATACAAGCATTACTTTTGAATTTGGGCTGGGAGGAAATAATCAAAGACGCATTGTTGATGAAATTTTCACATCAAAGAATTTCGAGGTTAAAGTTCAACCTAACCCCACTACCAACCACTTTACAATGATTGTCACCACTAGCAATGCCGAAAAAATTCAGCTCAGAGTCACTGATATTTTGGGCAGGATAAGAGAAGAAAGAATCATAGAAAGTGGGCGAGTTCAGTTAGGTGATGGTTGGAATGTTGGAGTTTATTTCCTGGAAATAATACAAGGAGAAGTACGCACAGTGGTAAGGCTGGTTAAGCAGTAAATGTCTTCAGGTTTACATGCAGGTTGAATAATATTGCACATGGTATAGCAGTTATCCAAGTGTGGTTTAAGTACAGGCCGACTTACCCGCCAGCTCTGGCAGGCGGGTGAGGCGTGTAGAAAATAACGCATTATAACAATCCTATTTTAAATGGAGGGGACAACAAGTGAAAGGTGATCGGTCGTTCCGACCACCCTGTACTTTGTAATTTCTATACATGTGTTTCTATTTTTGACTGTTTCACATTTGAGATTAATGGGCGGTTGGATAATATTAAAATATAATGGTACTAAAATGTATTACCTAATATTATCTTTCCTACACCAAATCAAATTTGTTTCTTTTCATCTTATTTTTCTCAGAAATTCTTTCAATTTTAATGGTGAAAAATATCCTGTGACGACGAGAGTTAATTCTTTCCGGTATAGGTTTTTTTAATAGTAGTCGCAATGTTTAAAAATGTAAGAGCAGGAATATTTATTGTAATTCATTATTATAGTTTTTCAAGCCTGGTTGAGATTTAACAGCCTGTAGTGAATTTTGCCTGCTTAAATTGTAGCTCAAACCAAAAAATGGTTTTATTGAAAAACGTTCGATCTCCGGTATTACATATTCGGTCATATTCCCTTTAATAAATAATGAGTTTGCAGGAGTTTTTATAGTACCGGGATCTAATTTGCTTAGCCTTGCTTGATCTAATTCTTTAATGGTTCCAAAACCTACTCCTGCATGTAGAATCAATCTCTCTGTTTTTCCGAAATGTATACTCAAACCAGTAAGTACCTGAAGTCGCTGATTTGTTGAATATGCAACTCCGACACTGCCACCCACATTCATCCATTTCGCACCATTTCGGGGAACTAAATTAACCATCCCACCGAAACAAAAATTAAAATTTCCTATATCAGATCTGGTCAGTATAAAACTATCCTGACTTACTACTTCTGGTTCATTTGAATAATATGGTAATTTGTTATATTGATGATCAATTAATCCACTTGCGAGAAAGCCAATACTGAAGTCAATTTTAAGCCCACCTTTAATCCATGCATCATATACATATGTTTGCCTGGAAGTTGTCAATTTATCTTGCCTGTCAACCTTAAACCTGATTAAATCAATGTTTCTTAAATTGTCGTAAATCGGGGAGGTGAATTCTAGTGTATTTGAAGAATTAAGGTGATCTAAATCTCTCAGGAATTCAAGTAATTTAGCGCAGTTCTGAGTAATATTTGCATGGACGCTTTTGAATATTTTGTTATCTAATTTTACTGATTGATTTAAAAGTGCAAAATCCGCAATCCACGCTTTTACATAGTTAAAAAATACAGTTATAGATCTTCTAAGACTGTCAACATTTTTAAGATCTTTTTCGGTAATACTGGATTTGTTGAGATAAATATTTTTTTCACGTGAATATTCAGTCCATTTTTCCTCTAATAATTTACCAACTTCAAGTGAGTTGTTTAAAATACAGGTTTCAATAGCTTTATTCTTTTTTACAAAAACAAATTCGATAATTTTTAGTTTTTCATCATTTAAATCTGATAAGGATATTTGTTCCGTAGAGGGTATGTTTAGAATTTCAAAGATTTTTCCATATAAGTACTTGAAATCTTTAAGTAGTTCGATAAGCCTACTATTTTTTGATTTGTCTTGATTAGTGGAAGTTTGATTGAAGCTCTTTTGAGAGAACTTGGGCTTAACGTTAAGCTCTTGAACAATATTCACTATTTCATTAAGTTTCGCAAGATCCTTATTGAGCAATGTAATTTGCTCTTTACTTTTGTCAAGAATTTTAGTCATTGCTGTATCGCCTGAAAATTCTCTGTGTTGAGTCCGATCTGTTAATATCCTGATATCCTTATCGCTGGAGGTATTTAGTATAATCTGGAGTTCTGAAATTTTACGCTCGAGCTTTTTCTCTAAGGAATGATATGCGTAATATACTTCTCGATACTTTTCAAGTTTTGACTCAATTAGCGTTTTGTTTTTTTTTCCGATATTGGCGCCATTTATAATAAAAATATCATATTGAGGAAGGACTGAAATTTCGCGATCCAGACGATCAAGGGAGTCAAGAATGTCGTTATAAGCTGCTTTCAGTATTTCAATGTCTTTTTTAATTTCTCTTATTTGAAACTTTTCTTCTATATCTGCTTCAATTGCAGTTTCAAAATTAAAAATGTTTATAGCCGGAATTTCTTTTACTGTGTTTTCCCCATTTGCCTTAGATGCGTTTGCGACAACAGAGCTGTTACTTTCAAAAAAATTGGTAACTAATTCATCGTTAAGAAAGAAATTGTACCGCAGCGGGTTGATGTTAACGATTTTAAATATTACTGGTTTTTTCGAGAACACTTCTAGTTTTGTATTTCGATGCCTCTTTGTACTTCTTGAATTATTAATGGTCCTAATACCCATTGAGTCGGCAAGATCTAACACTATAACCTGATTATCAAATTGGGTTTTTTCTAACTGACTAAATACTGAAAGAGAGAGTTGAAGCGAAAAGGCAAGCCAAAGGATTGATTTAATTTTTTGCATACATGAGAATTTTCTTTTAAAGAATTAATTCAAGATAGATTTCAATAATTATTGGGAAAAGAGTGAGAACACCCGAATGTGCATGTAAATTTCGAATGTTTTGGCGGTGTGAATTCACTCATAATATTGAGCTATTTATTTTTTTCGGAAATTGAACTAAATTGTTTTGCTTGTACATAAAAAATAAAGATGAGTAGATTACATTTTATAGAATTCAAGTAATAAAATATTACCAATAGACATTCAGGTTCCAACAACGTAGGAGCAGCTATTATTGAAGTAGAGGGTTGACTATTTATGTATTGAAAAAGGTGCAATATCTTATGTTTGATGGTGTTGAACAAGTAATGGAATTGTAACTTTAATTCTATTTCACCTTTGGACAATGTTCTACGTTTAATAGAATTTACTTCGCAAAAAATTTTCGATATTTGTTCCAGCTACCTTGTCCCATGCGGTTTGAGCGTTCCCTGAAAGAGTTTTCACTGCATTTTTTTTAAATGTGATGTATATTTCCTCTTCTGATTTTTCTCTTTCTGACATAAAGAAATCGGTGCCAAATAAAATTTGGTTTCCATAAACAGGATGGTTAATTTCCTTTAGTAGGTCATCATGATGGTTGTGGTCGAATAGTGTGTATGAAATATCAGTATAGATACTTTTATACTCCTTCATTAGGTCCAGGATTTGTTGATACCAATTTTTACCAGATGCGCCATATGGCACTGAACCTGATATACCTGGACTGGTAATAGCATCCTTTAATTGGTTATGGCCTCCAAAATGTGCCAAACATAATTTCAATGGTTTAGGCTGTTGTGAAAAGTATCTTAGAATAGATTCAAATGCAGCGGGCTCCATGTAGTAAGAACATTTGTTCAGATTGTTCGTGGATTTTTGTCTGCCAGTTAGCCATCGCCCAATTCTGCGTTGGTATTGATATGAAATGCCGTTGGATGGATAATTACTGAAGCCATTATAGGGATCTTTGGAAAGCAGGGAGTTATCAATATGGGTTTCAGTATTGTTGTAGATACCTCCTAAATAGCTACAATGACTTAGTACTGGTACATCGTTTTCTGCTGCCCAGATAAATGTTTCCATTAATCTTTCGTCGAAAGGATAAAATCCCATGCTGGGATAAATTTTTAATCCTACATATGGATATACTTTTCGCCCTGCTCCTACATCAAGTTTTGTTTCAAACTTCTTCATCACTTCGTCTTTAATCAATTTGCCCGTAGATTTCCAGTTAGGGTCAACTCCTAGAAATAAGAGCAATTGGTCAGGGTAGTTTTTTTTAATTTCCAGTACTTCTTGTAATTGACCTTCGTACCCCGATACTGAATCACCTGCTCCACAATGTTCCATGTTCATTGTCAGTCCGATCAATTTAATCTGAGGATCATCTTTATAATTTTTTAGTAATTCATTAAATACGGCTGGCTGATTTTTGCTTTTGCCGATTTTAAGGAAGCTGGCATATCTTTTACCGCCATTACCTCCGAATCTGCTAAGCAACTGTTGTATGATAAAAGATCCAGCCTGTACTTCTGTTATTGAATCGATAAGTTTTGCAATGGGTGCTGGAAGGTAGAGTTCCAGGAACTTTGTCGGAGCATTTTTCATGGTGAAAGAATGCGTATGGATGTTATAGTATTGTTGGGCCATATCTAAACTTTTATTGCCGTGGATTTTTTTAATATTTCGAACCAAAACGGTGCGCCAAAAGACGCAGCGAAACCTGAAATAAACAAACCAATTATTTTCCAAAATATAGGGCCATCCTTTGAAGGTTTATCGACAAATATGTTGTGGTCGAAGCCGATTGGGAGATCAGCAGCCTTTACCAAACTATCAAGACTTCTAATGGTTGCAAGGGCACTTGTATCTATCGGAACATATTCTGAAGATGAATCTGCAACGTAATTATTATAATAATTTTGAACCGCAGCTCTAGAATTGGGGTTCATTTTGTAGAAATTGAATAGCTGCACGCTATCTACATTGATCAGAAGGGCAAGAATAAATCCATAGATAAATAGTTTTCTTCTCATCTTTTTCTTATACCAAAGTATTAGTCGCCCAGTCATTTCAATAAACCATTCTTCTATTTGTTTTACAAGTTCCTGATAGATTAATGCCTCTTTGTTGGCAGTTGTATTTGAATATTTTATTTCTGCATTTTTCAGGGCTAGTCTAAGGAAAGCAATAACCGGACTATTATTCAAAGTAATTGTACCGCTTTTAAAATTTGATAGAACTGGACTTGAATAGTTTGTTGGCTGGAGGTTTGTCTGTACAAGATGAGATTCACCAATTGTTTCAATAAGCACTTCGGCAAATAACTTTGGATTTATTTCATTTGTTGGCTTCCGTGAGTCACGAATTAAAAGATCTATTGTTCCGTGTAGATAAATCAGAGCTGCCCAATTTGTTGCATTCGGTTTATCATTTAACTGTTGCAACAAATATTCTTTCATAAATCTTCCGCGTTCCGCCAGTATCTGTGCAAATGCTTCTTGAATTAGGCTTACGAAAATGGCAAACAATGCCCAACTGATTATTATGCAAATAGCAATTTGAATTACAGACAAATTATAGAAATTCATGGTAGTCAAGGGATTTTAAATATTTTCTTTACATGATTGAAGCTATCAGACTTGTCAGGATCCAAAAACGGTTTTTTCACCTTTATTTGAGGCGTGTTAACCCTGTTTTAGATTTGAGCAGTGAATAAAGTATATTAATTTATGTTGCTTATAATTTGAATAATTTCGGGGGCTATCCGAATTGGCACTTACGTTTCAAGACCATTATTTTATGCAGTATTCTTGATTTGGGGTGTTATTATTTCTGAAATTATCTGCAATTCTGACGGGCTTGGGAGAGAGAGTCTAGTTAATATGTTGTCAACCAATTCAATATTATTTAATCCACACAGTTTAAATAATTCGGTTAATAATTGATATGCAGTCTGATTATTAAATAATTTAATTTCATAATTCCCCTCGAATTATATGTCGTCAATTTATAATCAAAAGCCATGTCAAAATATTTTATCTACATCAACCAGAAAACTGAAGGCCCATTTCGTGTTGATGAATTGATTGCCAAACGATTGAAAGCTGATACTCCGGTATGGAATGAAGGGTTAAAGGATTGGGGCAGAGCTTCTTCGGTAAGGGAACTAAAAGATGCTATTGATGTCGAACCTCCACCTTTCGTAAGATTAACAGCTGGCAAATACCTGACGTTAAAAAGGACCGCGGTTCTGGTTTTGAGTCTGATTATATTATGTGTTGGAGTTGCGGTGGGAATGCACTATAAAGAAATACACGACCTGAAACGAGAATTCAGAAACTCTCCGGAAAAATATGTTTCGGTTTCCGTAGAGGATATTAATGCCAACCTATTATTTGGTGGCGTCTCAGACCTGAAATTACGTATTCGAAATAGTTCTCCATTTTTTGTAACTCAAATTAAAATTGAAGTTACTTATGTGAGACTTGATGGTAGGGTGTATGGCAGGAAGGAAGTGGATTATTCTTTTTTACCTGGCAAAACTTCGTATTCGATCAAAGGCCCGAGCAGAAACAGAGGTGTTCAGGTAAAGGCAAAGATTCTCTCAGTTAAATGTCAGGAGGCCGGGCTATAGGTTTGTAAAGCTGTTATAGTATACTATCTGTAACTTATATAATTGTCCCTTCTTCTGGTTTTATGAACGTTCTCTTATTCATTTGTGGGAAGCAATTTTTTGCTACGACTGTAAATACGCCCTCGAATATTTATTTCATTGAGTAATCACAGCGCTAAACCTTTTGTACCGATCTGCAAGTTTCATTAACTCTTTTAAATAGCTCCTGGACTTCTTTGTCTAAAAGTACCGGCCGCAATATGTTTAAAGTTTCTTCTGAAAGTTTTCTATCACCATAAAATGCAAGACTGATTTCATCTCTTATATATTTGCCATCTATAAGACAAGAAAGAGGTTTATAAATGAAAATGTATCCATGTTAATTCGTTTCAAAATCAAGTTCATTTTTAACAGACTTTCAAGGCGAGCTTTAAATGGAGCTACCAGCTCTCTCACTTTGTAGAAGTCCATTCTTGACCTATCAACGTAAAATGAAAGTTTAAAACCATGGTTTTCTATTCATAGTTCCATCCCTCTGATCGTTTCTATGTTTATCAATGAAATGCAAATTCCATCATTGGAAATAGTACAGTTCCAATTTTTAAATTCGTTACGGAAAAGTTCAAGTAATTTATTGTTAAAGCACTCTCGCAAGTATACAATAATGTCGTTTTCATGTTTCTTAAGTTCCTGGTAAGCTTCCCAGTTTGAAAAAGCTGGAAAGATATCATTTGCAATATTGTTTGTCATCTTTAGTAAGTTTCAGGATCGGACTGAATTTAAGTCTTCTTAAAATGGAAGTGGATAAATCCAGCGCCGTTACTTCGTCAGCATTCAATGGAAATTTGTCAAGAGTGAATACATCGTCAGTATAATAATAACCTTTTCTTTCTTTATGATAAGCTATAGTTGCGCCATATGTTTTTTTCATTGCCGCGATGTCTTTGTCGAACGTAGCAGCGGAGACTTCACTCAGCTTTTCGCTTATCTTATTCACTATATATTCCTTACTGGGAAATGGTCGCTGCTTATTACGTAAGCACGCATCTATTACGAGATGTCTTTCAGAAGCAGCTTTATTAAGGGGCATAGGCTAAGGTTGACTGTTGGATTAAAGTTACTGTTTACGGGGCGGCTGACAAATATCCAGAAATGGATATATTTATTGTTTGTGTCGAGAGTGTCTGTCTTTGTAAATAGATTACAAAGTAGGCAGGTAATTTTGTTAGGAAAACCCGGCAGAGGTTTTATCATTAGTAAGGAGATTAAAATTATAGCCGTTGCTAACTTTTGAATCGTTGAGTTGATAAATTAAACACCATTGATGATATTACCTGATCCCCAGCTTGATTAAACATTATTAAGTATGTTTTATCAAGAAGAATTTCCAGAGCGCATAACGGGGTCTATGTTTGACGATTACCTGAAGAGGGAATGGTTCAGAATGCCACGAAAGTGTGATACATAATCCCTGCCTGTTCGCACCAAACCCTCTGCGTGACGCCGCTTTTTTGCCATGCTGTAATCTGCCCAAACAGCTGCTCCTTGATTTCTACTTTGGTTTGCATAAAGTTTTTAAAGCAAAAATATCTTGCGCTAACTCAGTGGCATAGGTGGGATGGTCGGAGGAATACGTTCATTTTAGATGTCTTTTAGCAAAGAATGGAAGTAAATATTAATTAACAGGATCAGAAGTTAAGGATATCCCAAACATGGTCTGGACATTGGTTTTTCTTAAAAAGGGTGAAAAAACGGTATTTTTTTACCTTTTTTATTCTCTTATTCGCCAAACAATTATTTAACAATTAAAAATCTACTTATGCCAAGACAAATTGGAGATGCATGGGAAGTTGACCCCAAAATTGATAGAATTATCACCGCCGGGTTTGAACTATCTAACGATGTATCCAAAGCAAGTGTTTACATTTTTTTCTCAGGAGTAAAAACATTATTGCGTGTTATCGATAAAGTAAAAAATACCGATTTGACTTATGAATTGGATGCCAAGATTCCTCCTGGTACAGGTGTAAAATTTCAAGAAATTGATCTGAACACATACCAATAGCAAGGCAATTAATCATTTTTAAGGTATTTCAAAACAAAATCATCCCATTGTGACTGGTGTGTAAACAGAAACAATGGGATTGCATTTCCCCTTATTTTATCAATTACAGGCTTTCCGAAGTAGGCGCAATTCACGACGTCATTAAATTTCGATTCTTCAGTATTAAAAGGAAGGAAAACCGAAACTCCATGTAAATTGAACTTTTTCTCAAGAACCGCATCAGATTTGATGTATTCCCCTCCAACATATTGACCGATTAGAGCGCGACGAAAAATTATCGAGAATTCACTAATATTATTATATAAGTCCACTCTTTCCGGAAATAGATCGACTAGTACCTCATAGAAATATATTAAATCAATCATTGCAACCCGCACGCTTCCCGAATGGAAATCTGGAGGAAGATTAGATACATTATCAATTCTTTGTTGCCGTGCCTGGACAATCATTCTGATCTCCTGATCGCTCATGTTTACTAGTATCGTGGCGATTAAGTCAAAATATCTCTTCATCTCATTGTAAAAAATGAGATCTACAATGGAAATTCCAATTAACTCCAAATTACCCGGTCGTTTTTTCCACTTTTTCTTAAATTCATTTATGAAATTCGCTAATAATTCTTCGGGCGTGATCTGCGGGTTTGCGTTAAGATTCTTTAGGAGTTGTTCGTAGTTATATCCAAAAGAAGTAAACCAAGCTTCCGGAGCTACAAGATACCGGACCTGATCACAGAGAATCCAACCTGTCTCAAAGCTCTGAACATAGCAATTATTTAATATTAAAATATCAAGCTTCTGACCATTAAACGCGTCACGGATTGCTTCAGACAACTCAGAAAACCAAAGCATCTGTATTGTTTTGCAATAGTCTTCTTCACCTTCGGTATAAACTACCGCATCTGTAGATCCGCTGTGAATAAATCTTTTTTCTATGAATGCAGTTCTTCCGAATTTGACATCTTGTCCAGTTGTCAATACACCTTCACTATCAACTCTTGTTATTTCATCGCCAAGTATTCCAAATGCCGCACCATGGGATAAAACATTAAGACAAATATGATTGGCAGGAAAGTTATCATTCACCCATCGCAACAATTTAAACCATCCCCGCTCCGAGTGAAAATCAAAGTATTGTTTGTTAATCTCAACCAAATCATAGTTGCCTCCGGAAATTTCTCTCAATACTTTGACGACGGTTTGAATCTCTGTACTCCGGGGATGCGTTATCGATTTCTGAATTAATAAGAACGCATGACTACTGACTAATCCCGTCGATTTGATTTCATCCTTGATAATTTTATCAATGTTACCAATATGTGAGTCACCTTCGAAATCATGAATTACAAAAATAATTAGCCAGTTGTGTCTGTATTTTTGCATAAATTTCAGTTTAGCCAAAACATAAAATGAAAGGAGTCATCTTTTCGCTTTTTATTCAATTTTGCCTTGTATGCGCGGGTAATTCACAGATTTACTCCACAATCAAGCTTAACTATTACTCCACGGAAAATGGTCTTGACGCAACAAATGTACGTAAAACGATACAGGACAGTATGGGCTTCATCTGGGTTGCGACACAGGATGGGCTTTACCGATTCGATGGTAATAGGTTTGTAAGTTATAACAAGTCCAAACCAAAGAAATATTCGCTCACCGGTGTTGATATAAGAGATATTTGCATCCACGATTCTATCCTTTGGTCTGTAAATTCCTATGGTGGTATAGATGCAATTGATATTAAAAGCGGCTCCGTCATCTATCAGTACAATCAACGAAATGATCCGTCGCTAAAGGATGTGTTGTTTGTTACTTTGACTGCTTCAGGAAACAACCTTTTTATTGGAAGTAATAAAGGTTTATTTATAATGAATCTCAAAACAAAAAAAATTGCTTATTATCAAGCATCCAAAAAAATTTATGCTGACACATTAAATGTGAACAAGTTGACCGTTGATTTAAACGGCAACCTGTGGATTTTTTGCGGATCACAAGGAGTAGGAATAATCTCTATTGCGAATTTGCAACCAATTATTTTCTTATCCTCTAGGTCCCTAATCTTTAATGATTGCACTTCTACAAATGACGGTGTGCTTGCAGCAACAAATTTTGGTCCTAGACATTTCGTCTTTGTGAATAGAAGGATAAAAGAACAACCATCGTTCGACTACCTGCCACGATCACTTCGGAGTCAGCCGGTTTACTCTATTAATAAAGAACACCTAGATAAAGTCTGGATGTCAAATAAAAATTCGCTTCTAGTTACAGATATCCGACTGAAAAAGACCCTATTTATTTCACCAAGTAAATTAAACAACGGAAAGAACTGGACGAGCACAGTATTTGGGATCTTTTTTGATAGAGACAAAAATATTTGGTTGAGTTGCCAGCAGGGTATTGCATTAGGTTCAAACAAACCTTCAGAATTTTTATGTATTAGTAAATCCAATTCATCATCTGTTCAAATAAATCATGCTTATTTTTTGTATCCTGATTCCGATTCTTCAGTGCTCGTTTGTGCAGAAGATGGACTTTATCTTGCTAATACCTATACAAAAGATATAGTAATTCTAGACTCAAAAAGATCATATTTCTACGCCTTTGAAAATTTTGACAAATCTATTATTGTGTCGAATGACGAAGGAACTTTTGTTCTAAGAAGAAAACAATTGATTCCGATAACTAAAATATACAAGGAATTTAATTCATTCGGCACGATTATTTTTAATAGTAAAGTTCAGTTGTCCGATTCAAGTTTTTTGCTCGGCAGTCAGAATTATAAAGGTGTCTATATTTGGAACTTTCGGGCTAGAACAGTGGTTAATATTTCACCTCACCTTGGGCATAAATATCTAAAGGATGATGATATTAATTCGATATATAAAGAGCCTGGTACCGCTACGGCATGGATTTTATCTGCAAGTTCGCTCTTCAAATATGCTATTTCTAAAACGGAAATAACAGAAGTGTTGGTTGAAGATCCTGAGACGAAAGAAAAAATTACTATTTTATATGACTTGGTAAAAGTCAGAAGTAATTATTATCTGGCTACGTATGGAAATGGCATCGTAGTTCTCGATGATAGCATGAGTTTTATAAAAAAGATTACAACTCGAGTAGGACTTACTAATGATTGCGTCTATAAACTCTTACCGTATAAGGATAGTTTGTTATTTGCAACGACAAACAATGGCTTGTCCGTAATAAACTTGAAGGACTTTTCGATTGAGAAGCTTTACACATTGGACGGAATTCATTCAAATAGTTTTGAAGAGCTAAGTGGTAATGTAAGAAACGACATTATATATATAGGTGGGGTTGATGGAATGACTATCATCAATCCTAAACTAATGCCTAGAAACACTATAGCCCCAACCTTATCAATTAATACTGTTCAAATTGAATCAACAAATTCACTTTTTGATACTGTACATTTTGACCTGCAGAAAGTAAAAATACCCAATGATATCAAACAGGTTAAAATATTCTTTTCGGCAATTAGTTATTCAAGTCCAACCGGAGTAACTTTTCGATATAAAATAAAGGAAATTGATCCGGATTGGTTATCACAGGGAAGTCAATCTTTCCTTACTTTAATAGGTCTTTCACCCGGCACTTACCATCTAGATGTACAGGCTTTTAACAAAGGCGGGGTACCAAGTGAAGTAAAACAGCTAGTCCTTGTTTTTTTTCCTAAATGGTACCAAACCTGGTGGTTTAAGCTGCTAATAACTATCTCTGTTTTAGGTTTGATCTTCGGCCTTTATTTGATAGGTATGAATCAAGTAAAGAAGGAACAGCAATTAAAAACAAGGCTAGCTAGCGACTTGCACGACGATCTTGGAAGTACTATGAACAGTGTTAAAATTTATACCCACCTCGCCCTTCTTGACAGGGAACAGGAGAAATACTTGAAGAAAATTGAAGAATCCACAAAGGAAGCAATCGCGGGAATAAAAGATATGATCTGGGTACTTGATGAGAGCAAAGGAAATATTGGAGACTTGCTTTCTAGAATAAATCTTTTCGCGGCTTCTTTATGCGAAGCAAATAATGTAATATATAGACCAAAAATTACCGATGACGCAAGAATTCATAAGCTTTCGCAACAAGAGAAACGAAATCTTTACATGATGATCAAAGAAACAATAAACAATTCCATCAAATATGCTGATGCCATTGAAATAGTTATTGAAATTTCTGTAAGAAACGCAAAGCCAGAAGTTTCAATTAACGATAACGGAAAAGGGTTTGAATTAGAATCTATCCAAAGAGGAAATGGCCTAAATAATTTATACCGAAGAGCCAAAGAAATAAAGTATCAAGTAATATTAAATACGATGCCTGGCAAAGGAACAGCCATCAACTTTCGGAAGATCTAATTTATTCAGCCGATGCTAGAATACAAAGTAAACCACATCCGTAATGATATGATTTCGAAGGGCTTTTTTTCAAATTATTCACTACTGCAAATTTCAATTGTTCGTGGACCAAAAGTCAAAAACTTTAGACATTCTCATGTACTTCTTCCCTGTAACAAAATTTTCAAGTTTCAATTTAAACAATTTTAGACCCATAATTGCGCACTTGTTAATAGTTAAGGCCTTACTGTCATGAAAAATGATTCCGTGGTTTCTGGGTACTGTACTATCTATAACAAATTCTCATTTGCTAACACCGCATCAATTGACTTTTTTATTTCAAATGGATCAGCGTCTTTCATGATAAAACCTTTTGCTCCATTTCTAAACATTTGGGCAATTCGATTTTCATCATCATGCAAGCTCAGTGCCAATACCCGTATAGTTGGGTGATTATTAGCAATCCATAATGTAGTATCATATCCATCCATTTCTGGCATATTGATATCCATAAGTATAATATCAGGAAGGCAACTCTTATCCAGTTTGCCAATAAGATCTTTTCCATTGTCACATTCGTACAAAACAAAGTAGCCAAGTTTGGAAATTAGACTGGACAGCCCTGTTCGAAGCAAAACATGATCATCAACTAGAACCACTTTTATTTTTTCCATATTTAACTAATTGGCATCATTAATCTAAGTCTTCTCGATCCATGTACCAGGTCATCCATTTTGAGATTGTTGACCATAAAATTGACCACGACTGAAATGCTTTATTTAAAATAATGTTGGGAATCTATTATACCGGATCATTTTGATTGATTTAACGAAGTACTCATACTTTATTTTCACTTCTTACCATCCTGTTTTACCGATGCAGTATCTATCTTTCTATTGAAAGTTTGTTTAGTCAAATCAAATAACTGCGAAAAAGCCAAAAAAATAATATTTTCTCTTTAATTTTTGATGTGCTAATCTTACTCTTTCTTTCAGAGGTTTATGACATTGGGCCATATCATCTTTATTTGCATTACTCTAGCTTGATTTTCCTCTCCTATATACGACGGATCAGTCCCCGGAAAAACAACCCGCACAGTTTGCTCAATTCACAGATAATTGTCTTAAGGGCTACCTTAAAAAGTTCTTTTTTCCCGACTTGACTTGCTTTAATAACTTCTCGAACTAAAGAAGGTATCAAAGAAAGAAATAATTGTTGAATTATGAAAGCAACAAAACCAAATAAATGATATCCCCTGTTTATAGATTGGTTAAAACGTCTCACCAGTAATCAGTAAATAGCTAGCTGCTTAACGGAAGTGTGTCACTTTTAAAACTAAAAAATTACCGACTAAGCATACAATTACTTAGACCGATAGTGTTTATAATGGTTTTGAATTTGATGGCGAGGTTTGTGCGGTTCTAGAGCCTATTGATTTATATAAAGGTGAGATAACCAATGAATTAAGTAAGGAAATAGTCTCAGATTGATGCTCTTAGGGGAGTCTTCACACTGGTTCAAAAATGTTTTAGGAGCACCATGGATGAAATTTGATGAATCGGTGTAGTGGGTTTGTAAATGTTTTTCTAACTGTAGTACTTTTTAAAAGCATCGTCAAATAAATTCCAGTTAATCAAAATTGCCATTTTAAATACTGGATGTCTTTAATAAAACTGAACAATCAGATTTAAATCAAGCCCAGCTCTGACGGGTGTTTTGGCGTGGAGAGCGTATTACAATTTCCAAGCTTTCTTGATATTCTACAAATATTCTCCAACTACTGTACGGTAGTTCACGTGCTAATTGTTGGTTTAGGAAATTCAAAATTGCTATCATAGCAGTCAAAAATATCGCATGCCTATATAATTGGTGTGAATATGGTAAACTGTTGGAAATATTCCCAAGCCAAGTAATTGTTTAAACTGACATAACAACTTCGTATAAGCGGGTAAATTAACGGTTACATTCTGGGTCTTTAAACGCCTCACGTTAATTGAGAGATACTTGATCTTTATTTTCTGTTAAACTCTTAAAATACTCATCATGCCAACCAAAAGAGTAGATTCCCAAAAATTCAATGAGATTATCAATCAGGAGTTCGCCAATGTAACGCAACTCGATAATATCCAAAAAACTGAACTTATAAAAGTTGCGAAGACAGCACTAGATGATTCATCAAAATCGCCACTTGAAACAGATATCTGGATATACAGGTTGGTTGTAATCATTATTGGTCTGGTACTATTGCTTTCCGTTTCAGGTATTCTATTCATTTATAATGAGGAAGGGAAGAAAATTCCTGAAACCCTAACTGCTCTCGGATCGGGGGCACTTGGTGCTTTTGCAGGATTATTAGCTCCATCTCCTCGGCAGAAAGACTAACAAAATAATTGTCATAAACTATCAAATATGAAACTCATCGATCCTATGGATTATTCACTTAATCCACTATTGACTTCTTTGCAAGGAAATATCTTGAAGGGCCATGGCCGTGAACACACAACCCATATTTTTATTCATTTCGATAAAGACAAAATAAAGTCTGTAAAGAATTGGATTCGTCAATTTACCGCGGAATATGTAGTCTCCTTTAAACAACAATTAAGGGAGAGGGAATTGTTTAAAAGAAATAATATACCTGGTAAATTATTTTCTTCATTTTTTTTAACCAACTCCGGTTACGAGTACTTAGGGTTTAATGACGTCACTTCAAAGTTGAATGATGAGGCATTTGTCGCAGGGATGAAAAATCGAATTGATAGAAATAATGATCCTGTAGTGGGGGACTGGGAAAAATGTTATCGTGAAGATGTTCATGCAATGATACTATTGGCAGATGACGAAAAAGGCCGGATGGGTAAAGCCGCAAGTGTGATCCTTCAAGAAATTGATGCTTTTGCCCGGGTTTGTCACGTAGAATATGGCAATGCTATACGTAATAAATATAATGATGGTCTTGAACATTTTGGATATGTTGATGGTATAAGTCAGCCTCTTTTTTTGAAGGATGAAGTGGAAGACTTTCATTCTTATCATAATACAACAGATAATACTGTTTATTTTGATCCAGCCGCTGATCCCGAATTAGTGCTGGTGAGGGACCCATTTACAGATGATCCTGATGCCTTTGGAAGTTATTTTGTTTTTAGAAAATTGGAACAAAATGTAAGGGGCTTTAAAAACGCGGAGGAAGCAGCTGGGAAAAAAATGTTTCCTGACAAAATGGATGAAGAAAAAAGAGAAATCATTGGTGCAATGATTGTTGGAAGATATGAGGATGGTACACCAGTAGTTGTGGATAATGAAGAAGGGATGATTGGCTCCGGGAAGTTTAACAATTTTAATTATGACAAAGATCCGAGTGGTGGCAGGTGTCCCCATTTTGCTCATATCAGAAAAACTAACCCCCGCCATAACTTTAATTCCGCTGATGACCATCTTTCCCATAGAATTGCCAGGAGAGGAATTCCGTTTGGCCACAGAGATGTGGATACTGCATTAGATCCAGAGGGTTTACAATTTCCAGAATCTGGTGTTGGGTTGCTCTTTATGTGTTTTCAAAAAAGTATTGTTAACCAGTTTGAATTTATACAACAAAATTGGGCGAACAATCCAAATTTTCCCAGTGCTTTCGATCCTTTTGCAAAAAACGATGAGGTCGATTTGATTATCGGGCAACCCCATCAAAAGCCGCCACGTGACTATCAGTTTCCTTTTCCATATAATTCAAGCGGCAACTTGCAAGTTTCAATGAAACAGTTTGTAACAATGAAAGGGGGTGAGTATTTTTTTGCGCCGAGTATTCCATTCCTTCAATCAATAAATAGTAACGAATGAAAAATATAATAATTCTTTTCACATTGTCCATATCGTTTCTATGTTCAAGATCGCAGATAACATATGACTTCAGCAAGGGAGAATTTGAACAAAACCTTAGTTACAATAAAGAGAAGGGTAAAGTGAACCCAATTACGAACGGCGGCTTTGCACGATTGAAGATAAAAAATATAAACACTTTTAGGTACAAAGTGGAAATAACAGGTTCTGCAGTTGATTACATAACACCAATGCCATCAGAGCTGCAGTCAGTATTCAGAATTACTGAAGAGAATTACAGTGACCAGAATCTAGTGAGAGCCTTAGCATTGGCAAAGAACGCCAGTTTATCTATGGAGATAACTAGTGATGATGCAAAGGGAAAAGTTGTTGACGGTAAGGAGTCTATAAAGGAATTATCTACTGCAATGGAAAAGTTGACAGAGGCTTGCGCAGAATTTTTGGTTATTGCACAAAGAGTAGCGAGAATTAAATTTTCCCGAATGCAGTTGGTAAATTTGTCTTTGCAAGATTGGAAAAGTCATTCGGAATTACAAAACATGCTACCTCCTTTTGTGCCGGAAGAAGAAATGCAGAGAGATTACGAGCGATTTTCGAATTACTATGCAAAAGCATATGCACTATATACTGCAGCTCTTCAAAAGGCAAAGATTGCGAAACCTGAGTTGAATGACCAGGGGAAGGCTGAAGAAACGATAGCGAAGGCTGAAGAGCAAATTGAACAGAGCTATAACTTGTTTCTTGAAGACAACTTTCTTAAACTGATTGATGACGTTGTAGTGCTACAAAACGCACTAAGTAATCCAAAATACTTTGAGGTAAATTCGGCGCCGATACAGGTTGATGGAGATTATACCAGTTTTAAAGTAAAGATTTCACCTACACCAGTAAAGCGACTCTTACCTCATGATTTCAGTAAAGAGTTTCCATTGGAAATTCCCACAAAGAGGGGACTAAAAGTTGATTTTGGCGTGGGGCCGGCAATTTCTTTTGGTTACAATAGCAAGGATGATTTATACTACACTGAAAAAGTACCTTCTTCTGATTCAATAGCTTTAAAAAAACGTGCCAATGCCAATTCCATTTCTCCCGGGATTGCGGCGATGATGCATTTCGGGCCACGTTCCGGCAGAGATTTCAGAATAGCTTTCATGTTCGGCGTAGGTGCAGGGTTTCAAACTGTTGAAGATTTAAACCTGAGTTTATATGGAGGTGGTAGTGTGGTATTGGGGAAAAGAGAAAGAGTGATGGTCAGTCTTGGCTTAAGTTATCTTCGGGTTTCGCGCCTAAAAACAGAGCAGTTTACTTCCGGTAAAAATTACATTTCGGAAGGCTTTAAACTGGAGGATGTTACAGAGAATGTTTTCAAACCTTCATTTTTTATTGCAATTTCCTACAATCTTACTAATCGCCTTGAAATAAAATAATCATGAAACGAATTGTTGCAATTTTAATTCTACTGGTATTCGCAAAATTTACGCAATGTCAGATTATAGTTAAAACATTAGGTAAGAATGAAATCATTAGGATAGATCAATCTCTTACCGTTCAATCGCCGGCTGAAATTTATGCTGAAAGCGTGGAAACATCAGGTGAGCTTATTTTCGAAGGTGCTACTTTGAATTTGTCAAATAATTTATTTAAGGCACGTAAAATAATCATCAAAAAAACTGTTATTAATATTAAGGTTATTGGATCCGTTAAAATGAGTTGCGACAACTTTGAAATGGAATCAGGTAGGGCCGCTGATTTAGTTATTGATGGTTCGGGCGTAAGTGAATTAATTATTTCATACAAAACTAAACTGATTGGAGAGCGATACGTATCTAATGTGTTGAGCAATGGTAAATTATTCTCTTTGCGGATTGAAAAGCTGGGTAAATAAGAATAAATCAAAGAATTTGCAATACGTCAACGCAGTTTCGATTGGCGAACCCAAAGTCTGAATAGGGTATACGCATTCTAACCTGTGCTCATCTGATTTGAGGAAACTTCCTTTTATAAACTTTCACTATAGTGGATTTTGAATGAAGTCTGCACTAAGTGAATGTAACAGACAACAAATATTGGCGTCATTTTCCCTAAAATCTATTTGAGTTAACCATTCATTTTCAGACAGCAGGGTATTATTGGGCGACTAAATGTGGGCTATGACAATTAAAATAAAGTTAGAGTATTCAAAAAGTGTGATTCATCTCAATTTGTTTAAAAATATAGTAAAGAGACAGGCTCCATACTTGACGCACCGCGTCAAATTTTGGGTAATGAATCACTCTTTGACTTTCTCCAAATACACCACCGGCAACACAATCTCACATTCCGCTTTCGATTTCTCCTTATCCTGCCAGTACACAATAAAATTTACTTTCGCTGCGGTGATGCGATAGCCTTTGGATTTCCGCGCCGACAAATTCTCTATAAAGCTTTTGGAGAACTTTAATACGTGCTTGCCTTCATTAAGTAAACCGTCTTCAGCCAGTGCAATATCATCGCCGCTTTGCAATGCAGCAATACGTGATTGTATAAATTCAAAATACCCTAGCTGCACATCTGTATGTTTTAAATACATAACCAACTCCCTGGGCTCAGCAAATGCATTAGTATTTTCTGTAAGTTCAAGGTTTGCTGAGGTGAATTGATCCACGTAATTACCATTTAAATGTATCGTCAGATTATTTTTAGCCCGGGTCATCGCGACATATAGCAGCCGCTTTTTATCATTGTTCTCCGGGCTAAACTGATCAAGCAACAGAATCACATTATCGTACTCTTTGCCTTTGGCTTTGTGAATCGTTGACACATATATCGCTTCGCCGGTTTCGTTGTAAAAATCTTCGAGCTTCGACTCGTTTAAATGGTTGGTAAAATCAGACAAGTATTTCTTCTTCGGATGCGTGATTTCGAAATCCCTGATTATGTTTAAGCAGATCTCGAATTTTGAGCTGTTCTGATTTTCCCGTATCCATTCCCGCTTAGCTTTTTCCCATACTTCTTCAGGAATATGGTATACGCCTTGGTCTGGAGTGATAGCTTTTATGAATGTCCTGATTTCCCTGATGGCAGATAACCTGAAACTCTCATTGCTCTGTACCAGCTTCGCATGCATACCGTTTTTTAGTAACAGTCCGGTAATCTGAAACGCTTCTTCATTGGTTTGTGTCAATACACATGTTGTACCCGAAAGCTCGGTTTGCAGTACATCTTCGATCAAAGGCGTGATGAGATTTTTACTGGAATATTTTATGATCCTGATTTTTCCATTATCTGTTTGATGCGAAACGATTGGCTGCTCTTTCAACCGGTTGGTGATGGTCGTTACAAACTGATTGGTATAGTTGATCAGGTTTTGCTTACTCCTGTAATTGGTGGCTAATTCGTATTTCTTTCCACCGAAAACAGTGATGAACTGTTGCATGTATTTTGAATCTGCGCCGCGGAAACCATAGATATTCTGGTCATCATCGCCCACCGCAATCACCCTCATACCTTCATTCTTCTCAATAAGTACCTTGATCAAATCAAATTCAACTGCATCCATATCCTGTGCCTCATCAATGACGAGTACCGTTTTTGTGATACGGCTGAGTTCCACTTCATTATTCTTTATTTTTTCAATGGTCTCAGGAAGTATGGTGTCAGATTTGTCGAGGTTGCCCACTTTGCCGAGCAGGTCAAAACAAAAAGAATGGAATGTTTTAATCTCTATGAAATTAGCGGTGTTGCCAATTAATCCGAGTAATCTTTTCTTGAATTCGTTGACCGAAGCTCTGGAGAACGTAACCATCAATAATTGTTCGGACTTCACATCTTCCATCAAGATCAGTGAGGTCAGCTTGTGTACCAGCAGTTTCGTTTTGCCACTGCCGGGCCCCGCCGCCACAACAATGTATGGAGAAGTTCTATCATCAATGATCTTCCTTTGTGCCTCAGATAATGATTCAAATAACTCCCGGTATTTTTTAGGTGTAAGGTTTCTCTTGATTTCGTTCTGCCGGCTGCCAGGAAAATACTTGTTTAGAAAAGTTAGATAATTGAGTTGAAAATAGTCGTCGACATAATGCAGTGCGCCGCTGTAATCATCTATCATTTTTTTCGCATACTCGCCCACAATATGTATCTGCTGTACTTTGTTTTCGTAGAACTGGTTCAGCTTTTGGTAGTCTTCAATTTTATACTGGATTTTGCTGTTTTCTTCAAGCCGTTCAATCGTTAGCTTGTTGTACACCACTAAAAATCCTCCTTCTATTTTTATCGCTTCTATCCTGGATAAATAGAATAGCGCATCTTCAATATCGTCAGATTTTACAGCACTAATAAAAAGTTGTTGCTGTTTTTCGTAGGCTTCTTTTAATTCCAGTATTGAAAATTCCACCAATACCTCTTCTTTACTAATATCTTCAGTAGCAGACGCCTTACTTATTTTTTCGTATAAGTAGAGTAAAATAAATCTCGATAAATCCAGTCGGATGTTGATTTTTTGCTGCAACTCATTCTCAGGCAAGCAAAGAGCTGCAAGTACATGATTTTTGGAATACGAATGATGCTGCTGGTTGATCCATTTTTTCGTTGCCCAAAAATTAAAAATGGTTTTTATCCTGTTGGGATTAATACTTTTAATTCCCTTTTCTTCTGCCTGCTCATTTAAATCTTTTAAATGAAATAACTTTTCCTGTTCCTCAAAAACCGGTAACAGAAAATTTTCGAGCTGACTGTATGTTTCAAAAATATGCAGCGACTTTTTATTTTCTCCTTTTTTAATGAATGCAGAAAGGTCTTTTGTATCGGCAAGGATTTGTTCTTCCCGCAGAATGTTTATAATCGTAATTACTTCTTCTCTCGGAATACCTAACTGATCTGCAATATAATCCACTCTCGATTCCGCATTATCCTCAGTAGCCCGTTTCCGGTTTTTGCTGGAGAGCAATTTTTTGATAATCCTGATGCCATTGGTTTTTTGCTTTTCATCAATGAATCTCTTAGAATTATTTATTTTCTCAGCGGCTTCGTTGGCGGTTTTTGACAGGATACTGTCTGCGAAAATTCTCGGCATATTATGCCCTCTCTGCACATACCTGGCATCTTCAAGCGCTGCAATAGCCGTCTTTACTCTTGTTTCTATTTCCCTTTTATCTTCTGTCCAGCCTGCTTTCCTGGCTATTTCCAATGCACTATTCGAGAATTTAGACCTGAATTTTGAAAGGTATTTGATAGCGTTCCATACCTGTTTGATTTCATTGATATCCAGTTTGGTCTGGTTCAATAAAATGAAATGTTTACCCAGGTCGTCTTCATTAAATAATACAAAACAATCCGCTTTTATTTTTTCATCGCGTCCAGCGCGGCCCGCTTCCTGGATATAGTTTTCTAGTGAATCTGAGATGTCGTAATGTATCACGAGGCCGACATTTTTTTTATCGACGCCCATACCAAAAGCCGAAGTAGCCACCATTACGGAAACTTCACCCGCCATAAATGCATTCTGGTTTTCCGTTTTCTTATTGATTTCCATTTTACCATGATAGGCTCTCGCATTGAAGCCGTCAGTGGTTAATCTATCAGCGAGATGGTCAGCACTTTTCGTCCGGGATACATAGATTATTGTTGGACAGTTTTTGTCCTCCAGCAAATCACGGGTAGCAATATATTTATCTTCTTCACTGGTTTTTTCGTATACTTTATATTGCAGATTCGAACGTGAGGCAGTAGTGGTGAATAATTCCAATTCCAGTGATAAATTGTCTCTAAAGTACTTTTGGATATCGTCGATTACATTCGGTTTGGCAGTAGCTGTAAAACAGGATATGGGTATAGGATCATCAAGGTTCTTCTTCTTTTGAAGTGATTTTAGGAATGATGCGATGTATAAATAATCTACCCTGAAATCCTGTCCCCAGGCTGAAAAACAATGCGCTTCATCGATGACGAAACGAATGATATTCCTATTGAGCAGGATATGTTCAATTGTTTTTGACCGTAACGATTCTGGAGAAATATAAAGTAGGGAAGCAGTACCATCCAGCACACTCTCAATAGCTTTCGATCTTTCAATGGGATCGAGCAAACCATTAATGGTTGCCGCGTCGGTAATGCCCGACCGGTATAGATTGTCGACCTGGTCCTTCATTAAGGATTGCAATGGCGATATGACAACTGTTAATCCCTTGACCGTTTCTCCGCTCATTAATGCGGGCACCTGGAACGTCACAGATTTACCTCCACCTGTTGGGAACACAGCCAGCAATGATTTATTATCGATCGCAGCTTTCACCGCTTTTTCCTGCAAAGGCTCGCCATCGTAGGTTCTGTAGTTGTCGAACCCAAAGAAGTTTTTTAAACCCGCATGAATATCCAGTGCTTTATCACAGTACTGGCATCCTGTTATACATGGTTTATGGCGGAGTTGAAGGAGGATCTGTTCCACCATGGGAAAATTTTTACGAATCCATGGAGGAGTGATGGAATACTTGTTTCTGCAGTTAATCAGGGCGAGGCAATAAGCCAATTCAACCGGGGATGTAGCGATGAATTTGTTGAGATTGGAAAAACTGCAGATATCAGCTGCAAAATATTGCTGAATCATAGATTCAAGATTGGGTTCATTCAGGTTATAATCCAACACTCTAAAAAATCCGGAAAACTCTTTTCTTTCATTGAGCAAAAGGTAGAATACAGATTTGAGCGAATCATCCAATTGTTTGAATGCTGCCACTTCATCTTCAAAAAGCGATTTGGCTTTTATACAATCGTTGAGTGGATTATTATATTCATCGGGCTGCAGTTTATCATCCTTGAGCAATTTATGATAGGGCTTTTTTGGAAACAGTAGGGGAGAGAGGTACAGCGTATCAATACTATTCAAAGGATTGATCTGTGCTGCCGCCAATTCTTTTTGGAGATATTTTACATCGTGCTGCAGAATGTTATGACCGCAGATGAAATCAGCGCCGTTCAAAAATGCGGTCAGTCCTGTCAGCGAATTTTGATGGAAATAATCACCGTTTTCTTTCAACGCGCCAATATCTAAAATCCTGTTGGTACTCGGATCAATTTCGGTATCGATGAAAATAATTGACGGCATTATTATTTGGCTGTAGATATCTGAACGGGTTAATGTATGAATTCAATCTTGGCAAAGGTTAGGATTTGTAAGTAGTTTTCAAAGAAGGGAGTAGACCACCTGGTTTGAGAAAACGTGAGGTTGGATTATTTAGTGTGCCGTACGGGTACAGCCATGGCCAGGCCCAACGATCAGGTTATGTTGCAGACAAAGAGCAAATTCTTTATTTTTAGGATTGAAACAAGGGTATATGCCTTCAGAAGAAAAGAAAGCTAATGATCAGCGGAATAAAGCTATAATCAGCGATAAAGTTAAAGACCATGGCAACGATCCCTTTGTATTAAAGCAAGCCGCTGATTCAAAACCTTTCTGGAAAAACATGGATTTCCGGAAGAGTTGATATCAAAAAAATCTTCAAAGTAAGATTTTACCAACTCATTTAGACTCCCAAATCGTGACGCAGTGTGTCCTAAATTAAAAAGTGTAACCCTAATATTCAGCCGGCTGTTTCCCCCCTCTTTCCGAAGGAGAGAGGGGCCGGGGGTGAGTCTAACCCCCTCTGCAAATAAACCCTGTACAGCAAAAAACAAACTCTACAACTTCGTTCTCCTTGACGAAAGAGGGTCTATGGAGTTAATTTTATCGGTCTTACGATGACGAGGTGGCATACTGTTCTTTGAAGACTGATCAAAGGCTCTGGTTATTATTACATTTATGTTGATTCCTTGTAATCTTACAGATGTAGGAGTTGATAGTTCGATGCATGCCAGCAATCAAATTCCCAAAATTGCGTTCAATAATGAACCGCATTCTTCTGATCTTTGAGATACCTCGTAGCCATATCATTCTTCTTATTGGTAAGTTCCTCTCCAGCAAGACTGGAACTTAATGTTTTAGTCTGCAAAGGCACCAGCAGCTATGCCTATCATAGCGGCCATTGCCAGGGCTTACGCCAATGCAAGGCCGAAATAGTGGTGATGTCTATATCAGAAGCGAAGAAGATCAACAGAAAGCCTTGTGGGTATTGTTATGGTAAAACCGGATCACCGTCGAAAAGCGGGAAATGTAAAGCTACTACCCAAAAAGGAACTCGATGTTCCAGGAATGCTAAAGCAGGAGGTTATTGCTGGCAGCATGAATAAAAGCTTAGGTACAGCATTGACCCAGCACTCTTTTTCCAGATGATGAATGTTACGAGTCGCGAAATAGCTTATTTGCAAAATTAAAAAATGCTTTTGGTGGTCTTATTTTGAAAATCATAAGTACAGTTCACTTATACCTCACATTCATTACCGGCTGCATCCTGTTAATCAGATATACTTCCAACGCAAGAATTAAATACTCTTGATGACCTACTGGAAACGGAAGTGTAATAATGGAAGTAATCTCACCTTTCTGGAGGTTTTCTGTGGGTTTATATTTTCTTGTACCCAAACTTTTCGAAATCTCTTTGTCAACCCTCCAATAATTACTTATCCTCGAACCCAAAGAGTGGGTTGCATATCCCGCAAGACCCTTGTTCATTGCCATACCGATATAGCACACTTCATCGCCCTTTAAGAAAGCATAGCAGCCATGAGAAGTATTATTGTACAATTCTCCATCGAATTTCCAGTATTCTGACCATTGAGGTATTGTTGGACCTTCATTTTCCTTATACCAATGCCGGCGAAAGAATTCTTCTGTTAATGACTTAAGCTCGTTAATGTCCATCGTTTGATTTTTCGCAGTTGATGTTATGAAACTAAAAAATAAAACCTTGCTGGTTTCGAAAAAAGGGTGTTTTCACGGTATCCTTAAAACTACTAGCAGGCAACATCGGGCTTTCCTCATCGTTATACCTCCAATCATCAAGGTATGCAAAAAGTCAAAATCATAAAGAAGACTGCGGCTAAGCTTCCCAATTTACTTACGCCTGAATCGTTTAAAAAAGGGGAGGACTTTGAAAAGTATACCCGCAACATTCTTTTCTCCCCTGACCACTACACATTAATAGAAAAGCCTCATTCATACCAGGAAGTGGTTGGTGATTTACCCGAATCTATACTTAAACCTGACTATTCTTTCAGGGATAAGATAACAAACACAGAATTTTTTGTCGAATCAAAATTCAGAACATATTTGTTTTTTGATCAACTGCGTTGGACCTATGCAAAACAATTGGCACGATATCATGAGTACAACAAACAAATGCCGGTATTTATTTTGCTTGGTCTTGGAAATGTAGCGGCCGAACCATCACGGTTATTCCTCCTCCCGTTAAAACATGCGAAATATAAAGGGCTGTATTTATCAGAGGCTAAGAAATTTGAAATTCCAAGAAGTGAACACGTGCCCTCCAGCAAATTGTGGGAGATCTAATTGGAGCGATTGATAGGTGAGATTGCAGGTACTTCAAGTTTAGTCAGAGCATTTTTAAAAGCCTTCATGACTGATCCTTCCCATTTTTTTCTTACCTTCCTCACCTCAACGCATAACCACGAAAGATGACCAACCAAAACCCCGAACAGATTGCCCGCGATGCAATCGACCAGCAATTGCTGGAGTGCGGTTGGGTTATTCAGCATAAAAAATCAATTAATTTATCAGCAGGACTTGGCGTCGCTATCCGCGAATACCAAACAGATATTGGCCCGGCCGATTATGTACTGTTTGTAGATAAGAAACCCGTCGGTGTGATTGAAGCCAAACGCGAAGACGAAGGTCACCGCCTTTCGATGCACGAGGACCAGGCCGAGGGTTATGCTGCCGCCAAACTGAAGTATATCAACAATAATGCCCTGCCGTTCGGTTTCCTGAGTACAGGACAGATCACTACATTTACGGACTTCCGCGATCCTAAACCAAGATCCCGCGAAGTGTATAGTTTTTTCAGGCCGGAGACTTTGTTGGATTGGACCAGGCAGGAACAATCACTCCGTGCACGGTTGCAAAATATTCCTGCATTGCCGAATACCGGATTGAGAGATTGCCAGATCACGGCGATCAATAATCTCGAACAGTCTTTCAAAGCCGCGAAACCTAAGGCGCTGATCCAGATGGCGACGGGCTCAGGTAAAACATTTACTGCCATTACGTTTATCTATCGCTTACTGAAATATGCCAAAGCCAAACGCATGCTGTTTCTGGTGGATACTAAAAACCTCGGCGAACAGGCTGAACAGGAATTCATGTCGTTTGTGCCGAATGATGATAACCGGAAGTTTACAGAATTGTATGCTGTCACGCGGTTGAAAAGTAGTTTTATTCCGCCCGATAACCAGGTGTATATTTCCACGATTCAACGCATGTACGCGATACTGAAAGGTGCTGACCTGGATGAATCTGCAGAAGAGGCTAACCCCAACGAATACCAGCAGCGTGAACCAACTCCCGTGAGTTATACTGAAAAGGTGCCGATTGAATTTTTCGATTTTATTGTGATTGATGAATGTCATCGCAGCATTTATAATTTGTGGAAGCAGGTGCTGGATTACTTCGATGTATTCAAGGTCGGTTTAACGGCCACACCCGATAACCGCACTTTTGGTTATTTCAACCAGAACCTGGTGAGTGATTATGGGTATGAAAAAGCGGTAGTCGATGGCGTGTTGGTGCCTTACCAAGTGTTCACGATTGAAACGCAGATCACCAAAGCGGGCAGTAAAATTAAGATGGGCGAAAATGTGAGTAAACGCGAGCGCCTCACGCGCAGGAAGTTTTGGGAAACAGTGGATGAGGATATTGAATATAGCGGCAAACAACTGGATAAGGATATTGTAAATCCCAGTACTATCCGTTTGATCATAAGGTCGCTGAAGGAAAATCTGCCGAATATTTTTCCGGACAGGTTTGATGAGAAGGGAAATTTCGAAGTCCCCAAAACACTCATCTTTGCGAAAACCGATTCGCATGCAGAAGATATTATTGAAATTGTTCGCGATGAATTTAACGAAGGCAATAAATTCTGCAAGAAGATAACCTATCGCAGTGAGGAAGATCCCAAAACAGTTTTGAGCCAGTTCCGCAACGATTATTTTCCGCGTATTGCAGTGACGGTGGATATGATTGCAACGGGCACTGACATCCGTTCGCTGGAAGTGCTGGTGTTTATGCGCGATGTAAAGAGCCGGAGTTATTATGAGCAAATGAAGGGCCGTGGCACCCGCACCTGTTCGCTGGAACAATTGCGGACCACCGGTACACCTTCTGCAAAATATACTAAGGATCATTTTGTGATTATCGACGCCATTGGTGTGGAAGAATCACAAAAAACCGATAGCCGGCCATTGGAGAAAAAGCCCGGTATGAGTTTGAAAGACCTGCTGCAGAATGTGGCCATGGGCAATACGCAGGAAGACGTGCTCACGTCACTGGCTAACCGCCTGATCCGGCTCGACAAACAAATCAATGAAACAGAGAAATCGCAATTCGCTGAACAGGCTGGCGGGTTATCCATTAACCAGGTGGTGCGCAACCTGTTGAATGCACACGATCCAGATACCATCGACAGCATTACATCCGGCATCAAAAACCAATTGATGAACGAACCGCCTGTTGTGATTGAAGCGGCCATCAATAAAGAAAAGCAACGCCTGCTTGACCAGGCCGTAAATGTTTTTAATAATCCCGACCTGCGGACTTTTATCACCGATGTACGAAAGAAGTACGACCAGGTGATTGATGTGGTGAATATTGATTCCATCAGTAAAATGGGTTGGGTGAAGGACCAGGCAGCGGCTGCGGCATTGACCATCACCAATTTCACGGCGTGGATAGAAGTGCATAAGGATGAAATCACTGCCCTGCAGATTTTTTACGGACAGCCATTCCGGCGAAGGGAGTTGACCTATGCGATGATCAAATCACTCTGCGAAAAGATAATGTCAGAACAACCTTTGCTGGCACCCCTACCCGTATGGCGCGCCTACGAGCAGATGGGTGAAGCGGCCGGTTCTGCAAAAAGTGATTTGATTGCACTGGTGAGCCTGATCCGGAAAATTGCCGGCATCGATACAGCACTCACACCTTACGATAAAACGGTGGATAAGAACTTTGCAGCCTGGCTATTTAAAAAACAAAGCGGCAATATCAAATTCTCCTACGAACAACTGAGCTGGTTACGCATGATTAAAGATTATGTATCCACCAGCTTTCATGTGGAGAAGGAAGATTTTGAACTCGACCCCTTCAACAAAAATGGCGGACTGGGAAAAATGTGGCAGTTGTTTGGGGAGGAAACAGACAAACTGATTGATGAATTAAATGAAAGTCTTGTAGCATGATAAAAAAAGAATTAATAGCCGAACTGTTTATCCAGTTTGAGCAGGCAGCTTATGAATTCAAAGGCCTTGAATGTTGGAGCGCGAGGGAATTGCAGGAAATTCTAGGGTATACCAAATGGGATAATTTTTATAAAGTAATTACGAAAGCAAAAGATGCATGTGAAAATGCAGGTGAGAAAATATCGGACCATTTTGCCGACGTCGGCAAAATGGTCGAGCTGGGTAGTGGAGCCCAAAGAGAAGTTGAAGATATAGCATTGACGCGATATGCATCATATCTCATTGCTCAAAATGGTGATCCCTCAAAGCCTTCTGTTGCTTTTGCGCAAACCTATTTCGCCGTGCAAACCCGAAAACAGGAAATTATTGAACAGCGATTGCTGGATATTGATAGGGTGACGGCAAGAGAAAAATTGACTAAAAGCGAGAAAAAATTATCAGGCGTTTTATTTGAAAGAGGTGTTGACAGCGCGGGCTTTGCTATCATAAAATCAAAGGGAGACCAGGCTTTATTTGGTGGATTCAGCACCGGAGACATGAAGCGGAAATTAGGAGTGCCGGAGACAAGGCCCCTAGCAGATTTTCTGCCCACACTGACTATTAAAGCGAAGGATTTTGCCAATGAGTTAACTAACCACAATGTTGTAGAGAAAGATTTACGTGGAGAAGGCAGTATTAGCAAAGAACATGTAGATAATAACCTCGCGGTTAGAAAGATGCTAAAAGAAAGAGGTGTGCAGCCCGAAGCACTGCCACCTGCAGAAGACGTAAAAAAGGTAAACAGAAGGATTGAAAGTGATGGAAAGAAAATTAATAAAGGGCAGAAAAAGAAAAAGGGTGAGTAAAAGTTGAAGTGGCAGAGTTGGGGTAATATCGCCTGTCACTTTGCTTTAACGCTGAGGTTGATAGTTTGCATTATAATGTTGAATAATGAAGGAAGATCAAAATAAAAGTAAATTACCAAAAGATTGGAAGTGGGTGAAATTGAAAGATATCGCGGATAATATACAATATGGGTTTACTGAATCTTCATCGAAAGAAAAAGTAGGGCCTAAGTTTTTGAGAATTACAGATATACAAGATGGTAGAGTTATATGGGATGATGTGCCATATTGTAAAATTGACGAAACGGTTAAGAAAAAATATCTGCTCCAAGATGGTGACCTGGTTTTTGCTAGAACGGGCGCAACAGTAGGCAAAAGTTTTTTAATTAAAGGAATAATACCGGAAGCTGTTTTCGCCTCGTATTTGATTCGAGTAAGAGTCAACAAAGAAATAAATGAAAAATATTTATACTACTTTTTTCATTCGACAATTTATTGGTCGCAAATCACAGATGGACAGGTTGGAATTGGACAACCAAATGTGAATGGCACTAAGTTGGGGTTACTAGATTTACCTCTTCCACCAAAAGAAACTCAGCATCAGATCGTTTCTAAAATAGAAGAACTTTTTAGTGAATTAGACAAAGGCATAGAAAACCTGCGCTTGGCACAGCAGCAACTAAAAACATACCGGCAGGCAGTTTTGAAATGGGCATTTGAGGGAAGGTTAACTGATGAAGAAGTAAACGAGGGTGAATTGCCTCGAGGATGGAAGTGGACAACCATGAATGATGTCTGTACAAAAATTGGAGATATAGATCATAAAATGCCTAAGCAACTTACAGTAGGATATCCATACGTTTCTACGAAGGACTTTACAGATGATTTAAAAATATCCTTCAAAGGAGCTAAGTATATATCAAGTGAAGATTATATGCGGTTATCACAAAAAATAAAACCTGAAAGAGGAGATATTATTTTTCCACGATACGGTACAATTGGGAAAAATATTTTAATAGATTTTGATATGGAATTTTTAGTTTCTTATTCCTGCGCTATAGTAAAACCTGATCATAATCTGGTGTTGTCGAAATTTATTTACCTCTATTCGCTTTCACCAAAAATAACAGACGAAGTAAGAAAGTATGTGGTTGAAACTACGCAAGCAAATATTGGAATTGCCTCTATCAAAAGGTTTGTTTTTCCATTGCCGCCAAAAACCATGCAACAAAAGGTCGTTGAAGAAATTGAATATCGCCTTAGCATTTGCGAAAAGTTTGAAGAAATTATAAACAACAGTATTAAAACAGTTGAGGCGTTACGTCAAAGTGTTTTAAAGAAAGCGTTTGAAGGAAATCTTATTCAAGCAAATGAAAAATAGAAAATAGTCATGGCAAAAACATTACTTGAGGGATTCGACACTTTTTTAGGCTGGTTGGCTCCATCGACAACTGAACATAACAAAGCTGCATCCCATAGAGGGTCTGTAGAATCTTGCATGGCCAATAACTTCGGCTGTTATAATTTCTTTGAAACTGGGTCTTTTGGCAATGGCACCGGTATTAGGCATTTTAGTGACACGGACTATTTTGCAGTTTGCAAGTCCGCCAGTCTTTATAATGATTCGGCCTATACTTTGAGAAAAGTTAAAGAAGCTTTGCAGGAAACATTTTCGAGCACAGACGATATAGAAGTCCACACTCCTGCTGTTCGAATTCCATTTGGAACTTACGCTTCGGAAACACTGGAGCTCACGCCTTGTACTTTCAATGGAACAATAGCGACTCCGGTGGGTAGCCATGCGTCCTATGACATACCTGATAATGATGGAGGCTGGATGAAATCTTCTCCAAAAGCACATAACGCATATGTCAGCCGCGAAGACATTAGGTTGAATGGGAAAGTGAAACCATTAATAAAGTTGATCAAGGCGTGGAAGTATTACAATGTTGTTCCGATTCGTTCATTTTACTTAGAACTCAGGGTAGCAAAATATGCTGAGGGAGAAACATCAGTTATATACGATTGGGATGTAAGAAAATTCATAAAGTGGCTATATGAAAATGATCTTCCCAGCATACGTGACCCAATGGGAATTTCAGGTGAAGTTCGAGCATGTAGCTCAGATTCAAAGAGACTAACATCTTTGTCAAAACTTGCGACAGCATACTCAAGAGCAGAAAAGGCATTTTCGTGCCGTGAATCGGATTTAGACTGTTGCTTTAACTGGTGGGATATGTTCTATAATGGAAAGTTTCCAGCTAGGTAAAAGGTTTTTAAAAAAACATAACATGGCACAGTTTGCACCTCAATATAATTTAATGGTGATTGTAGATAAAATTAGAACTGGAATATTCTGGATATTCTGGCTTATTTTCATATTATCTGTTGTTCCAGTACTTTTGAAGATGCTGAAGATTGAGTTACCGATAGATGACCTCTTTAACACGTTAAACATTATTTGTATTGCTCTGTTTTTTATCCTAGACATCCTTGTAGAGTATATAATAGTTCCACAGGCTGACAACAAACGTCGAGATGATTTTATTGACAATTCATTTGGATCATCCTTCTCTCCAATCCCTTCGGTTGGCTACTTTGATACTGATGAACTTTCATATGGACTTTATAAAGCTGCTGCGAATCTTTTTGAGAATTGCTTTTTTACATACAGTTTGGTTAAAGTAGTAACAATTAGAAAAACTGTGCTCCCTGCCATCGTTCTGTTGTCCGTTGCGGTATTTGCATATTATGGTTTTAAACAAGTACCTTTTGCCCTGTCTTTTTTGCAGGCACTTTTTTCAGCAACTCTTTTGGGTGAGTTGGTAAAGCATTTTGTATTAATGGCCCGTCTGCATACAATTCATGATGCATGGATTTTATTATTTCAACATCCTGATTTTAAAGCTGATCCAGGCAAGTACGAAACAACAATTTATAGATATTGGCTGCAGTATGAGGCCTTAAGGAGCAGAATCCAATCAGGAGTACCTGATAAAGTGTTTAAACAATTTAACGAAAAGCTTACTGAAGATTGGATAGCGATTAAATGCCGCTATAATATATATTCGACTTCTGATGTTTTAACAACTACTAATTAATAAGGATAAAAATGCCGTATTTATTTAGATTTAAATGAGGTGAGAAAAATTAAAGATATTGAATTGAAGTTATGATTTTTATCAACTTAAGTCAATTGCATTTACACTTTCATATTATTTGGATCTTATGAATGAAACACTTTCAAATCGAGTCCGGATAAAATTGAATATCAATAAAGATGATAACTCTGAATAAAAATTTGAAAAATGATCACTGAGAACTATTTTCCTGGAATGGATAGGTATTTAGATAAAGTTTTGGAGGATGATAAGCCACAGGCGAAGAAATTCACAGATGTGTTTACAGCAACAATAAACCTTTTTGAACTTTCACTTCAAATATTTATTGTTGGCACAATCAAGGTGTATGAGGATCAACTAACTGCAGAAGGCGATTTATACAGAAAGAAAACAAAACCAATTAACGAAACATTGCGGGATAAGTATGTAGCACCGTCACTGGGTTCACAGACAGCGTTAGCTAAATACTGCGTACACTTAGTGGATGAATCAGCTCCGGGCAACCTTAAATTAATGAAGGAAAAACTTAATGAACCAATTGTCATGGGTTCTGTATCCAGTTACATAGGTGATTTGAACAAGATTTTTGAAACACTCGAGGAGCAAGTTGAAAATCGCCCAATCAGAATAAGTAATGAAAGCTCAAAAAGGACACTTTTAGCTATAATAACTGATTTCGTAGCTTTTAGAAATGACTCATCTCATTTAGTCAGTATAGGGAAAATAATCGAGGAAAATGAAGATATCTTGAGAATGGATATTGACAAATGGAGAAATGCATTTTTAGCACTTGTTGAACACTTAAAGCCGTTGCTGGCAAATAAATATAGATTTAAGTCTTTAGATAAAATTTATTCTGAAGAGGGCATGAAGATGATCTCGATCAAGAATAGAGATTTCTATATGGGGACATTTACTGAACAGTTTGAGAACTTAAGGCTAGAAGATTGGTATGAAAAGCAATGGAGTGAAAAATCTCAAATAATAATAGAAGAGAAAAAGAATGTAAAGGAGATTGAGATTTTCCCTTTTTTATCAATAAAAGATGACAAATTGTACTTTTATAAGAAAACAAGAACATCAGGATATCAATATTTCTCTATAATTGATGATCGCACTTTCATTGTTAAGTCAAAGAAGAAATTTAATCGCTCAGTTTTTAATACTTCTTCAACTGCTAGCTCTCAGGCACTTTTCTGGACTGAGTTTCTTCCAGTTATTAACTCGGACAATTTAATTAAGGCAAATATTCCGTCCCAAGGTAATACTCAATTTGTGGGTCGAAAAAAACAGATAAATAAAATCAAAGAGGAGATCATAGAAATTCCCAATCAAAATGGCATACTGTATGGTCCTGGAGGCGTCGGTAAAACTGCTTTGTTAATTCAGCTTACGCAACAATTGTTCAATGAGAAAGTGAAAGAAAATATATTATATGATAATATAATTTGGGTTTCTGCTAAGTCTAATTTTTACCATTGGGAGCAGAACGCAACGATTTCTAATCCGCAACAATTTGAGTCATTAGAAAATGTACTACAAATCATTTTACAGTTTTTTGAGTATGAAGATGTCGATGAATACAGTTTAGAAGAATTGAAAGATCTAGTATTTGAATTACTGGAAGATAACAAAGTACTCTTAGTGTTGGATAACTTCGAAACTATTTCAAAAGTTGAAACTGAAAAAATTATTTCATTTTTTGGAAGTGATGTGAAAAGACATTTGAAAAGGTTACCAAATAATTTTAAGGTGATATTGACATCAAGAGAATTATTGCCAAGTGGATATTATCAAATGAAATTAGAAGGACTGGAATTGCGTGAGTCAAAAATGTTAATGGAAAGTATTCATGAACGATACAAAAATTCCCTTCCACAATTAAGCCTTGAGCAGTTTAAGTTAATACACGAGGCATCTTTTGGAATTCCAATTGTTATAAAACATTGTTTAGGTCAAATCTTTGAGTTTCAAATCCCGCTTTCGGATATTCTTTCGACACTTTCTGACGAATCTAATGAAGTTATTAAATTTAGTTATGCTGAGATTTTATCTCATTTGAAGAAAGATGAGTGCTATTTGAAAATATTGCTTTTACTAGAACTGTTAAACGAACCAATATCTGCTCGATTAATTTCTTTGATTTTGGAGTTGAGTTTAAGTGAGATAAACAAGCATCTTCCAATTTTGCTAAATTTTCAATGTGTAGATCGAATAAATGTGGGGATCGAAGAGAAGTATAGAGTCAGCAATGTAATCGGTAAATAGCAATGTACCATAATTGGTAAATAGTAATGTACTATTTCGGTAAATAAGAATGTCCTACTTCGGTAAATA
>JANPJC010000060.1:0-14981 GCA_031425315.1 Chitinophagales bacterium | reverse complement strand
AACAGCCGTACGTTTACGCGGAAGATCAATATCAGTTCTTTACCTGCGGGAGTGTATGCTGTGGAGATAGCGATAGCTGAGGCAGAGAAAGTGGTGCGTAAAGTGGTGAAACAGTAAAGGCGATAAGTACTCATACAATAGAAACAAAAAAAAAGGCCACCTTAACGGGTGGCCTTTAACGTTAGAGAAATCGTATCTGTTAAAAATGCAATACAAAGAACTGACTGCCGTTATATATACTCCTACCCTTGAATTGATATTTTGTATCAACCGGTTATCTGTTGTTTGAATTCAGATTCCGGAACTTAATTATTCCCTGGTAATGAGCATTCTATGCCAGAACTCAGATAACAGGGAAATCGCATTCATAATCTTGTCCCTGAACTAAACTAAGTAGTATGACATCCATACCTGCAAAACTGACCAGGAAGTTAATCCTCTTAACTGTCACATTGCTCATCCTGTATAGTGCAACGGCACAAAAAAGGCTGCTGGTTTTTTCCAAAACTGCCGGATACAGGCATAGTTCAATAACCAATGGTATCAGCGCGATCCAGCAAATGGGAAATGCAAATGGATTTGAAGTGGTTACAACTGAAAATGCCAGCGACTTCACAACAAATTATCTTGGGGGTTTCAATGCAGTGGTATTTTTAAGTACTACAGGAGATATTTTAAATGATACACAACAGGCAGCCTTTGAGCAATACATCAAATCCGGTGGCGGATATATTGGGATACACGCTGCAACAGATTGCGAATATTCCTGGCCCTGGTATGGTCAGCTGGTAGGCGCATGGTTCAACGGGCATCCGGAAATTCAGGCGGCTACATTGAATGTTGTCAATAATACTCACCCATCAACTGCTTCCTTGCCGGCCACATGGCTGCGTACAGATGAGTGGTACAATTTTGGAAATTTTCAATCCAACGTAAACACACTCATACGGATAGACGAAAATTCATATTCCGGCGGAACAATGGGAAATAATCATCCTATAGCATGGTATCATGATTTTGATGGCGGACGTTCCTGGTATACTGCACTGGGTCATACTGATGCAAGTTTTTCCGAAACAGCTTTCCTCTCTCATCTTTCTGGCGGTATTAACTATGCTTTAGGTAACGGAGCAATTAATATCGCACCTGCTGTTAATGCCGGTTCCGATCAAACGATCACCCTGCCTCAAAATACAGTTTCATTAAATGGTACGGGTAATGATACGGATGGATCAATTGTGTCGTATGCATGGACCAAAGTGAGTGGACCTGCGGGGGGAAATATTTCTTCATCAAACAACGCTGCTACAGATGTTACAAATCTGCAGCAAGGTGTTTATGTTTTCAGATTAGCAGTAACAGATGATGATGGTGTTGCCGCAACCAATGATGTGCAGATAACAGTGAATGCCGCCATCATCATTCAAAATGTTAAACCTAAGGCCAATGCAGGTGCCGACATCACAATAACACTTCCTGATAATTCAATAACCGTTAATGGATCCGGCACAGACGATGATGGTACCGTGTCTGCTTATAGCTGGTCGAAAATATCCGGACCTCCCTCGGGCGGCGGAACTTTACAGAATGCTGCTGCTGCGTCAACAGACATTTCAGCGCTTAATGCCGGCACGTACTCATACAGGCTCACTGTCACCGATAATGATGGCGATACTGGTTTCGATGATATCACTATTATAGTGAATGAAGAGCCACTACCGCCAAATGTTGAGCCAATAGTAAACGCAGGCGCTGATCGAACAATCACCTTACCAACAAATACAACAACATTTGCCGGTACAGCAAAAGACGATGATGGTAACATAACAAAATACAACTGGACTCAAATATCAGGGCCGGCAGCAGGAGGGGGTTCTATCCAGTCTCCTAATTCATCAACAACAAATATTAATGGACTTAAAGAAGGGATTTATGTATACAGATTAACTGTTACTGACAACGACAATGCCACGTCATCAGATGATGTGCAGGTAAAAGTAACTGCTGTAGCACCACCCAATGAATTACCTAAGGCATTTGCAGGCGCTGACAAGGAAATCACACTTCCTTTAAATACAGTAACCCTAACCGGTAGTGGTACCGATGCAGACGGAGTAATTGTTTCGTATAGCTGGTTGAAAATATCCGGCCCTTCGGGTGGCGGAGGGAACATTCAAAAACCTGTAGATGCCACAACGAATGTAATAAATCTGAAAGAGGGTACTTATGTTTTCAGATTTATGGTAACAGACGATAATGGTGCGAAAACTTATGATGAAATGAAGGTGAAGGTGAATCCATCTGCTTCTTCTTTGAATCAGGCCCCGGCGGCGAATGCAGGCGATGATGTTACAATTACATTACCTGCCAGTGCTGTAACGCTCAATGGTACTAAGTCTACTGATAGTGATGGCACCATAAAATCGTGGGAATGGAAAAAAATCAATGGTCCGGTTGCAGGTTTGCTTTCCGGCGGCAATACTTCGAAATTACAACTATCGGCGCTGGTTGCGGGTGAGTATGATTTTAGATTAATAGTAACTGATAATTTGGGCGCTTCAGATACTGACGAAGTAAAATTGATTGTATTGACACCAAATGAACTACCTGTAATTAATCTTAAGGATACTTTCTATGTAACGTTACCTGTACGCAATGCCTTACTGGATGCAGGTAAATCTTCCGACCCCGATGGTGCAATTACGCAAGTCAAATGGACTTTTGTAAAGGGCCCCGGTAAACCTTTTATGATTTCGCCGGATAGCATCGCTACAATCGTTACAGAACTTGTTGCAGGTACATACGATTTTAATCTTAGTATTACAGACGACAGAGGTGCGGTAACCAAAGGGAAAACAACAGTAGTAGTAAAAAACAGTGGCACAAGGAGAATTATTCCGAAGATGAAGTTATATCCAAATCCTGCGGAAGCTTCTGCTACGCTTACAATTGATGCAGAAATAGATGGCAGGGCCGATGTAACCATTTATGACTTGCATGGAAGGCGTGTACAATCCAATGTTTTTACAAAAACCGGCCAGGTGCTGCAGGCAAAACTTTCCTTAAATAATCTAGCAAAGGGAATTTATATGGTGGAGGTAATTATTGAAAGAGCAGAAAAAGTTGTCCTGAAGCTTGTTAAACATTAATTAGAATGCACATTATAAAATCTCCGTCATGAAGGTTCATCCTTCTGACGGAGATTTTTAGTTGTTGGATAATCAGTTATTTATATTGATCTTAAACGCTCTTGTAATTCATTTAAATTAATTTTACATCTAAATTTAATTTATCTCTCAACTACCGAATATATTATCAAACCCTGTCGAGTATCTCAAAGGTGTTGGCCCGCATAGGGCGGATTTATTGAAAAAGGAATTACACATTTTCACGTTTCAGGATTTAATTGATCATTTTCCATACCGTCATGTGGATAAAACAAAAATTCACCGGATCAGGGATATCGGGGTAGAAACGGACTATATTCAGATAAAAGGACGGCTTACTCAACTGTCGACAGCAGGAGAAAACAGGGGCAAGCGACTGATCGGTATTATTCGGGATGCCAGCGGGGAGTTGACTTTAACCTGGTTTCAAGGTATCAACTGGATACAGAAAAATATTTTTCCCGGTAATGAATATCTGGTTTTTGGAAAGGTGAGTTTTTTCATGGGTAGTCCCCAGATCACCCATCCCGAAATAGAGCTGGTGCAAAATGAAGAAGTGCCAACCAAAAGTTTTCTTGAGCCTGTATATCCGGTAACTGAGAAATTAAAGGCGAGAGGTATTAACGGAAGAAGCTTCGCAAAATTTACAGCCTCCATTTTCACAATGATTGCTGAAAGAGATTTTCCCGAGAATCTTCCGTTTTACATAAGAGAAAAAAATCAACTCCTTTCAAGATGGGAAGCATATAACAATATTCATTTTCCCGGTAATGCAGAATTATGGGAGAAGGCGATACTCAGGATTAAATTTGAAGAGCTGTTGATCGCACAAATGCGTTTGGGGTTATTGCGTACTAACAGGCATAGACAATCGAAGGGAATAGTTTTTTCGAAGATCGGAGATGTGTTTAATAATTTTTACAAACATCATCTTCCCTTTCAGTTGACAGGTGCACAAAAAAGGGTGCTAAAGGAAATAAGACAGGACACAGCCAATGGCCGCCAGATGAACAGGCTGCTACAGGGTGATGTGGGAAGTGGTAAAACAATGGTGGCATTGATGGCCATGCTGATTGCTATTGATAATGGATACCAGAGTTGCCTGATGGCTCCAACAGAAATACTGGCGCGGCAACATTTTATAGGTCTATCTGAATTATTGGAAAATCTTCCGGTTAAAGTTCAGCTACTAACTGGATCTACAAAAGCAGCTGCAAGAAAAAAAATGCTTGCGGAAGTACTTTCCGGAGACATTAACATATTAATTGGAACCCACGCCCTGATAGAATCAGTTGTTCAATATAAAAACCTTGGACTGGCTATTATAGATGAACAACACCGTTTTGGGGTTGAGCAACGTTCCAAACTTTGGGAGAAAGGGGTGATCCCGCCTCATGTGCTGGTGATGACTGCCACTCCAATTCCCCGAACGCTGGCCATGACTGCATATGGTGACCTTGATACCAGTATAATCGATGAGTTGCCTCCGGGAAGACAACCCATAATCACTACTCACCGTATGGAAGACAGCAGGCCGCAGGTGATGGCATTTATCAGGAGCCAGATCGATTTGGGCCGGCAGATATATGTGATTTTTCCTTTGATTGAAGAAAGTGAGAAGTTGAATTATGAAAATCTGATGCGTGGGTATGAAAATATTAGGGCCTGGTTTCCTGAACCAAAGTTTTTTATCAGCATGGTGCATGGAAAAATGCCCGCGGCACAGAAGGAAGTTAATATGCAACGTTTTGTAGCCGGCGATACTCAGATTATGGTATCAACAACAGTGATTGAAGTGGGAGTCAATGTGCCCAATGCTTCGGTAATGGTTATTGAAAGTGCTGAGAAGTTTGGACTAAGTCAGCTGCATCAGCTGAGAGGCAGAGTAGGAAGAGGAAGTGAGAAAAGTTATTGCATTTTATTAACAGGTAATAAAGTGTCAAAAGAAGGTCGGGAGCGACTTAGTATTTTTTGTTCTACCAATGATGGTTTTAAGATAGCAGAAAAGGATCTTGAAATACGGGGACCCGGCGATATTGAAGGTACACGACAGAGTGGCGCATTGAACTTTAAGCTGGCAAATATCGTTAATGATAAAGAACTACTCGAAAAAGCCAAAATTATTGCAGAGAGGATATTAAGTACTGATCCTGAAGGGATACACGAAGAGAATAAACTTCTGTTCGATTTTTTAAAAAAGGGAAGAAATAAGACGCCCTGGAGTAAAATTGCTTAAATTACAATTAACAAGTCTTATAGGTTTTTAGCCGTATTTTTATTTCAAGTAATACAATGAGTTGTAAGTCCGGATACCAGAAAATCCTCTTCTTTTTTTTCACATTGCTTGCAGTTACAAGTTTATCAGCGCAGTCATATTATTCGCTGGAATTCATTGAAAACAAAGGGCAGTGGGGAAACCAGTTTCAGTTTAAAAGCGATGTAGGTTCAGGTGCTTTTTACATCAGACCAAACGGATTCTCGGTTTTACAAAACCATCCCGAAGATTATAAAAAACTACTTGGTCAACTTCACGGTGGGCATAACCATGATGAGGGAAATTTGGCTGGTACTAATACAAAAAAAATTATACATCCTCCTGTTGGAAATGATGAAGAGGTTACGATGAGGTCGCATCATTACATGGTAAAATTTTTGGGAGGGGCTGAAGATATTGAACCCCAGACGGAACAGCTGTTATCTTCGACATCAAATTATTTTTTAGGCAATGACCCTTCACGTTGGAAATCAGGTGTTCATTCTTATAAGATTATTAGTTATAAAAATATTTATCCGGGTATTGATGTCAGGTATTATTCAGAAGGCGGACAGTTAAAATATGATTTGATAGTTGCTCCGGGTGCAGATGCAGGAAGGATCATTATGAAATATACCGGTGCCGATAAACTATCAATCAAAAATGGTCAGTTGATTGTAAAAACTTCGGTAGGTGAGGTCAAAGAACTTTCTCCCTATTCATATCAGATCATAGCGGGGAAAAAAACAACCGTGGATTGTCAGTTTGAAATAACTGGTGACCAGGTAAAATTCAAAATAAAAAATTACGATAAAAAAGCAAAACTGGTCATTGATCCCACATTGATTTTTTCAACATTTACTGGTAGTACTTCAGGCAACTGGGGTTACACTGCAACACCGGGAAGTGATGGAAGTTTGTTTGCCGGTGGTATTGTGTTTGGCCAGGGATATCCAGTTACTACAGGAGCTTTCCAACAGTCTTTTGGCGGTGGGTCGGGAAATTCAGCAGTTGATATTGGAATCACACGGTTTTCACCTTCCGGTAATTCACGTTTGTATTCAACATATATTGGTGGAACCAACGCAGAATTTCCGCACAGTCTGATTGCTGATGCTGATGGCAACCTTGTAATTTTAGGCAGAACGTCATCCGATGATTATCCTGTGCTGGGTTCTAACTTTGGCTCACTTGGCGGATCCGATATAGTTGTGACGAAATTGAATCCAAGCGGCACTGCACTGATAGGATCTGTTAAAATTGGGGGCAGTGGAATTGATGGTGCAAATATAGATGCTTCGGTTAGTCCTTCCTGTAACTCTCTATTGTATAATTATGGTGATAATGCCAGGAGTGAAGTTATTTTAGATGGGGCACGAAATATTTACATAGCAGCTTCCACCCAGTCAACGAATTTTCCAATTGTAGGAGGTGTGCAAAATACACTTGGTGGCAGACAGGATGCAGTGATTGTGAAACTAACCCCTGACCTCACTACAATGCTTTTCAGCACATATTTCGGGGGCAGTGAAAATGATGCGGGTTTTGTTCTTGCGTTAAATCCTGCTAATGGGAACCTTTATATTGCCGGTGGAACTTCCAGCAATAATCTCCCAGGTAATAAAACAGGAAGTATACAACCAGGATTTCAAGGTGGAGCAGGTGATATAGATGGATACATCACCGTATTGAACAATAACGGTTCTGCAATTATTCAAACCACATACCTTGGTACCAATGCGATAGACATCATTTATGGAATACAGTTTGACCGGGTAGGGTTTCCATATGTAATGGGTATTACTTTAGGCGCATGGCCGGTTTTAAATGCCACCTATGTTGACAATGGCGCAAAACAATTTATTGCGAAACTGCAGCCTAATTTGTCTGCATATGTATATTCAACAACCTATGGAACCGGCGGACCTATACCCAATATTTCACCGGTGGCATTTTTGGTAGACCGTTGTGAAAATGTATATGTTTCAGGATGGGGTGGCAGATTAAACCCTTGCTCCAATGCGAGTTGTTTTGATACTAAAACAGCGGGTACTGCAGGCATGAGGGTTACTCCGGATGCAATTAAAACCACAACTGACAATAGGGATTTCTACTTTTTTGTAATGGAGAAAAACGCAACCCAACAGTTATACGGATCTTTTTTTGGACAGAGTGGTGGGGAAGGCGACCATGTAGATGGCGGCACAAGCCGGTTCGATGCCAATGGGGCAATATATTCTGCGATATGTGCTAATTGCGGAGGAAACCGTGCCTGTTCGACATCGCCTATAACAATTCCTTTTCCTATCACGCCGGGTGTGGTTGCACCTGTAAATGGTGCGCTTAATTCGGGTAGCGGGGGTGAGTGCAATCTTGCTGCATTTAAACTATTATTCGATTACGATGGAGTAAGAGCTGGTGCACGGTCATCAATCAACGGTGTTCCAAATGATACCAGTGGATGTTTACCTTTAAAAGTAGACTTTACAGATACGCTGAGTATCGGCCAAAGTTACGAATGGGATTTTGGAGATGGTTCTCCACGGGTTACAACACCAACGTCGGATGTAAGTTATACCTATACGGTGGCAGGAAATTACAATGTTATGCTGATCGCGATTGATCTCACAAAGTGTATCACCCGCGATACTTCCTACATCAGCATTCGTGTACGCGATGATAAAGCAGTACTTGACTTAAGTGCTTTGAAACTTCCTCCATGTGAAAGCCTGTCTTATTCATTTGACAACCTCGCCACAGCGCCGGCTTCTAAACCTTTTCCGCCCGGAGCGTTTACATGGGATTTCGGCGATAATACGCCAAGAGTTGTTGCCGGAGTAGAAAATGTTACACATACTTATGCCTCGCAGGGAACATACAATGTAAAATTGATTCTTACCGATACCGGTTATTGCAATTCACCAGATTCTATAACAAGAATAATTCGGTTAGCGCCTAATGTGCAGGCTGATTTTGATACCCCTGATGGAGGCTGTGCGCCATATACGGCAAACTTTTCCAATACCTCCCTGGCTGGATCAGAATTTATATGGGACTTTGGAAACGGCGTTACATTTACAGGTGCCACTCCACCTCCTGTGGTGTATGTTGCAGCAGGAACATATACAGTGAAGTTAATTGCAAATGATCCTGCAACATGTAATCTCACAGATACATTTACAAGCACCATTACAGTACAACCAGTTCCGGTAGCTGCATTTACATTTGCGCCAAATCCTGGTATTGATAATACTCCTACAACATTCAGTAATCAATCATCCAACGCTGACAGGTTTGAATGGAATTTCGGAGATGGCGGCACAAGCACACAAAGAAATCCTATTCATCAATTCAACAGCAGCGGAACATTTAATACATGTCTGATTGCAATTAATACTCTTGGATGTGCTGATACCATCTGTCAACCTGTTGCTGCACGGGTTATTCCATTGCTTGATATTCCGAATGCATTCACACCAAATAATGATGGCGTGAATGACCAGGTATTTGTGCGCGGTTTTGGGATTGTTAAAATGAATTTCAGAATATATAACAGGTGGGGCCAGTTGGTATTCCAGACCGGTGACCAGGCAGTGGGTTGGGATGGCAAATTTAAAGGAGCAGTTCAACCGATGGATGCTTATGCTTATACACTTGATGTGGAATTCACAGATGGTACGCGAACAACCAAGAAGGGTGATATAACGTTAATAAGATAGCTACTTTGAGAATAGAAATATGACTGATATAGTGATGAAATAAAATAGTGGATTATGGAAACAGCAAATAAAAAAAACAGGTTTCAAATGCAGGGAATATCCCATCTGGCTAAAATTTATGCCGGAGGCATTTTAATGCTGTTCACTTGTTTGCTTTTTTCCACTCAGCAAACGACTGGTCAGGACTTGCATTTTTCGCAATTTTTCAATTCACCATTGACTACAAATCCAGCTAACACAGGCTTTCTGCCTGAATCAGATTATAGGATAGGGGCAAATTATCGTAGCCAATGGACCAGCATACCGGTGCCATTTAAAACATTTAGTATTTACGGAGATGCGCAGGTTTTTCGCGACAGGTTTGAAACGGGCTGGGTAGGCCTGGGAGGAGTGATATTGAGAGACGCAGCAGGGTCGGGCAATCTGATTTCTACAAAAGTGTATGGATCTGCGGCCTATCATCAGATGATTGAAAATACCGGTCTCCTTTCAGCTGGTTTTAATATTGGTTGGGCTAATAAAAGAATCGATCTTACAAAATTCACCTTTGATAATCAGTGGAACGGAAAGTTCTTTGACGTGGCGGCGCCAAGCGGAGAAGTATTTGCAAGTAACAATATAAGTTACCTTGATGTACAGGTGGGGTTGAATTATGCCTGGTTCCCTACTGATGATATTTATCTGCATGCCGGAGTTTCTGCGTTGCACGTCAATCGCCCCCGTGAAAGTTTTTTTTCAGAAAAACCAGGTTATGACAATCGTATTTCTCCTCGCTTTATCGCTTTTGCTGACGCGATGTTGAAAGTAAATGAACAATGGATTATAACGCCTGCAGCATATTATTCAACACAGGCAAAAGCATCTGAATTAGTGCTGGGTCTTCATGCTAATTACAACCTAACCGGCGATGGTGAACAACAGCTGATCGGAGGAGTTTACTATCGTGCAGGTGATGCATTTGTGCCGATGGTTGGTTATCAGTGGAAAAATATACGATTTATGTTTAGCTACGATGCGAATGTTTCAGCGCTTCAAAATGCAACAAACCTTAGGGGTGCAACCGAATTTGGACTGATGTTTAATGGTATGTATACCGACAACAGCCCGGGTCTCCGTCAGAGCTTCTGTCCTTCATTCGCCAGATAATAGAAGGATACAAAGTAACAACCAGATAAACATAAAGGGTGCACGATAACAGATTACCTGCAATGTGTTAATTTTATGTTCGTTTGAAAACGCACAATATGAGAAACATAATTTATTTCCTGTTTATTGGTTTCATTTTTTGTTCCGGTTTGAATGCATCTGCACAGGATGAAGCCGTTGAAGGATCAAAGGGTTTTGATAAATCAAAAATATTCTTCGGTGGAAATTTCGGTGTGAGTTTTGGCAACTCAACATTTGTAAATGTATCGCCTCAGGTTGGTTATAGATTTAACAATTGGCTGGCTGCTGGTACAGGGGTCAATTTTATATATTCCAGTTTTGTGACCAGAGACTTTAATGGCGACAAATATTACAAAGATACTTATGGTACTGCGGGCCTGAATATTTTTGGACGTGTATATCCCATCAGCCAGGCATTTATCCAGATACAGCCTGAATACAATTACACCTGGGGCAAACAGAAGTATTATGCCAGCGGACAGGAATTTGATCTCGAGGGCAAATTTGTTCCTTCATTCTTAATAGGAGCGGGCGCTGCAATTCCTGCAGGTAGAGGCTCGATGATTATAATGGTGCAATATGATGTGATCCAGGATAAAAGGTCGCCTTACGGTAACCGGCCGTTTTTTAGCTTTGGGTTTAACTTCTGATCTTTTTTTTGAAATTTTTATAAGATGTGCATTTGTTTGTGCGTCATTGGCTTAAATTATCTATAAGTGATGCGATAATATGTTCAGGGGTTTCACAGAGATGAATTTTTGATGGCAGGCTTTCATAAAGAAACCCCATCGAATTCATATTACTCATGTGTTCCATGAGGTGAGTATAGAAGTTAGCAGTATTAAGCAGGTATATCTTTTTATCATGAATCTGTAACTGATTCCAGGTGAGCATTTCAAAAAGCTCATCCAATGTCCCGAATCCTCCGGGCAAAACAACAGCAGCATGGCAGCGTTCGTACATAATTTTCTTTCTTGAATGCATCCCTTCGGTTATCAATAGCCTGGTTAATCCGGTATGCTGGCTTTCCCATTTCAATAATACTTCCGGAATAACCCCTGTTACCACTCCACCTTCTTCAAGCGCTCCGTTTGCTACCGCTCCCATCAATCCCTTGCTGCCACCACCATAAATGATCTCCATATTGTTTCCAGCGATCAACCGGCCAAGCTTTGCCGCGTCTGTTTCAAACAAGGGAGAGTTACCATTTTTAGAACCACAAAAAACTGCAATGACCATTGATTTTAAGTCCATGTGCTGATTTTAATTTGATGGTTGCTAAGTTAACCGGAATAAATTTATGCCGGTGCTTAGCAATAGAAACAGATAGTTATATCTCTTAAGCCTGTTGTTTGCAGTACTGTGATAGCCAATTTTAAAGTTCGCTGTGTTTTGGTATAAATTATATTTATCTATCTTCCCGCATTAAATCTGGTCATCCAATGTCTGCAACACTGCTATTCTCATTCGTAGCCGGTTATTTTGTGTTACTGCTGGCGGTAGCCTATTTTACTTCGCGCAATGCAACCAATGATTCCTTTTTTATAGGCAATAAAAACTCCAACTGGATGCTGGTCTCTTTTGGTATGATTGGTACATCATTATCAGGAGTAACATTTGTATCGGTCCCGGGTACTGTTGGCGATTTTACAGGAGAAGCATTTAAAGCATTCTCCTATTTCCAGGTGGTGATAGGATATGTATTTGGTTATTTGGTGATCGCCTATGTGTTGATCCCCTTGTATTATAAGATGAACCTCACTTCGATTTATTATTACCTGGAGCAACGCTTCGGGAAATTTTCATATAAAACCGGCGCGCTTTTTTTTCTGATATCACGCACTGTCGGTGCTACTGCCAGACTTTACCTCGTGATTAATGTATTGCAATTGTTTATACTCGATCGGATGGGCGTAAATTTTCATGTTACAGCATTTGTTATACTTCTCATGATTTTGCTTTATACTTTCGAAGGTGGAGTAAAAACTATTGTGTATACCGATACGCTGCAAACTACATTTATGCTGCTGGGTTTAATAGTATGTGTAATCTATATTCTCAATAATATGGATTTCAGTTTCGGCGAAGCAATGCAAACACTATCAAAAAAAGGTTATACAAGGATTTTTGATTTTGATGTGAACAGCAAGGGATTTTTCCTTAAGAATATAATCGGAGGTGCATTTATTGCAATTGCAATGACGGGATTAGACCAGGAGATGATGCAAAAAAACATCAGTGTAAAAAGATTAAAAGATTCGCAGAAGAATATTCTCAGTTTTACAACAGTAATGATGATTGTGAATTTTCTGTTCCTGTTGCTGGGTGGCTTGCTTTATTTGTACATGCTTGATAAAGGCGCTGCTTACCAGGAGAAAACTTTTCTGGCCCAGGGCACAAATATAATTGGCGACGATTTATTCCCCACTGTGGCAATGCAGTATATGCCTCCGGCAATCGGAATTATTTTTATCATAGGATTGATATCAGCGCTGTTTCCAAGTGCCGACGGTGCATTAACAGCTTTGACTTCATCCTTTTGCATAGATATATTGGGGATCAGGCGGAATGAAAATCTAACAGAAGCCAGGCGTAAAAGAATCAGAATGACCGTTCATATTTCTCTGGCTGTAATTTTCATGATATGCATTATGGTTTTTAAACAGATCAATAATAAGTCAATCATAAATATTATTCTTGATCTGGCAGGCTACACTTATGGTCCATTACTGGGTTTATTCGCATTCGGTATTCTCACCAAAAGAAAACTCAATGATTCAATCCTGGTGACGGTCATTTGTTTGATTGCCCCCGTTTTGTGTTATTTTTTGAGCCGTTATTCCTCTGACATTTTTGGCGGATACAGAATTGGAATTGAGCTGCTGTTAATCAACGGATTGTTAACTTTCCTTGGCCTTTATATGGTATCTCAAAGAAGCACCCCCTCTACAAACTAAAGCCGGGTTAATAACCGTTTAATAGATGGAGAAAGCCAGTGTCAATGGGTCTCCGGAAATCCGATTTCATATTTTTCTGATATCGTTTTTCGCTTAATCAATTCTGTTAATCCGAAATTATGAATGGAAGTATTAACGTACTCAAAGAACGCCATTGGAAAGAAAGCATGGCGTACAGTAGCTGGCAGATCTTTAAGATAATGGCTGAATTTGTTGATGGTTTTGATGCGTTGGCTAAAATTGGACCCTGTATTTCAATCTTCGGGTCTGCACGTACTCAGCCCGGTTCACTCTATTACGAACTAACAGTAGAAATATCAAGGCGCTTAGCTGCTGAAGGTTTTGGCATCATTACCGGAGGTGGCCCGGGAATTATGGAAGCGGCTAACAAAGGAGCAATACTGGCAGGAGGGAAAAGTGTGGGTTTAAACATCAACCTTCCGTTTGAGCAAACATCAAATGAATTTATTGATAAGGATAAACTCCTGTCATTTCAATATTTTTTTGTGCGTAAAGTGATGTTCACCAAATATTCGCAGGGTTTTGTTATGATGCCGGGAGGTTTTGGCACTATGGATGAATTGTTTGAAGTGGCAACGCTTATCCAAACCGAAAAATTCAAACAGATGCCAATGTTGATGGTGGGAAAAAATTACTGGAAGGGATTATTGGACTGGATGGGTACAGCAATGCTGGACGAAGGCAATATTAAAAAAGATGATCTTGATCTGTTTCAGATGGCAGATACACCCGATGAAGTAGTGCATCATATGCTGGAGTATTATCGTACCCGATCGCTGGCACCTAACTTCTGATGTCGTGTAGTAATGTAATAACTTGATTTTCGTTTGTTTACTGACGCTGGGTATAAAAATTTCAGTATATTTTTGCAAAAATAAAGCTTGTTGGAACTGATTCCGGAAAATGTATCAGCGTACGCAGCCCGATTTACAACGCCTGACGATCAGCTTTTAAATGATATAGCAGTTTCTACTGCATTGCAACACGCCCACGCTCATATGCTCAGCGGCCATCTGCAGGGGCAATTATTGAGTCAGATCAGCAGAATGATAAAACCGGAAAGAATACTTGAAGTGGGAACATTTGTAGGATATAGTGCTTTGTGCCTGGCAAAAGGATTAACAAATACAGGAATGTTGCACACAATCGAAAAGAGAATTGAGGATGCAGAAAAAGCACAGGAATACTTTGATAAAAGCAGTTACAAAAATCAGATAGTTGTCCATACCGGAGATGCTTCAGCGATTATAGAAACGTTAAATGAAAGCTGGGATATGGTGTTTATCGACGCTGATAAAATAAATTACGTCTCATATTACGAGGCCGTATTGCCGTCAGTAAAGAAGGGGGGATGGATATTGGCAGATAATGTCCTTTTTCATGGAGAAGTACTGGAGTATCCGGTGAAAGGCAAAAATGCAAAAGCAATTGATAAATTTAACAGGCATGTGGCAGATGACGAACGGGTAGAACAGGTGATGCTTACCGTAAGAGATGGATTAATGCTGATACACAAAAAATAGATTTTGGATATGTTGAAAAAATGGGCAACGATTTTTACTTTAATACTGGCTTTTCTTCTAACGGAAGCCAGGGCGCAGGAAGCAGTTAATCCGGTAGTCGCCGACTATGTGCGCAACTATGCAGGCTATGCTATCCGGGAAATGCAGCGAACAGGAGTACCCGCAGCGATCAA
>JANPJC010000059.1:0-10634 GCA_031425315.1 Chitinophagales bacterium | reverse complement strand
AAATGTTGCCGTACTTTGCGCCCGTACTGAAAATCATGATAATTAGATGAAAGTTATAGACCATATCAATCAGGCGAAGGATACACTTGTATCTTTTGAAGTACTCCCGCCACTTAAAGGAAAAAATATCAATTCTCTTTATAATAATCTTGATGTACTGATGGAGTTTAAGCCCGCCTACATCAACGTCACTTATCACAGAAGTGAACAGATTTTTAAAAAGAAACTTGACGGCACTTTTGAAAAAGTAGAGATCCGCAAACGTCCCGGAACAGTTGGTATTTGTGCTGCTATAATGAACCACTATAAAATAGATGCAGTTCCACATCTCATCTGTGGCGGTTTTACCAGGCGCGAAACAGAGGATGCATTGATTGACCTTAATTTTCTTGGTATCGATAATGTACTGGTATTAAGAGGAGATGCTACAAAAAGCGAAACTTCTTTTGAACCTGAACCTGAAGGCCATAAATATGCCATTGATTTATTGAAGCAGGTAAAAGAATTGAATCACGGTATATACCTTGAAGAGGATATTAGAGATGGTTATAAAACACATTTTTGTATAGGAGTTGCCGGATATCCTGAGAAACATTTTGAATCTCCGAACCTGCAGACTGATATGGATTTTCTGAAACAAAAAGTTGAAGCGGGTGCTGATTATATAGTAACCCAGATGTTTTTCGACAATAAAAAATATTTCAATTACGTAGAGCAATGCAGGGAAGCTGGTATCACTGTTCCTATTATTCCAGGCCTGAAGCCCATCACTAATAAAAAACAGCTTAACGTTATCTCAAGAATATTTCATGTTGATTTTCCACCTGAACTGAGCAACGATATCCTTAAATGTAAAACAGATGAGGAGTGCGAAATTGTTGGAACAGAATGGCTGATTAATCAATCTAAAGAATTAAAAATGGCCGGAGTACCCGTATTACATTATTATACTTTGGGCAAGCCAAAGGTGGTACATAATGTAGTTAAAGAGGTGTTTTAAAAAATATCTACTTCTTAGCAGTATCCGTTAACAATTCATTCCATACTTTGGAATTGACTTTTACAGGATATTTCTTTTTTAATTGTGCAATCCATTGGTCTTCCAGTACCAATTGATAATCATTAATGACCATTCCCTTTGCATCATCGAAACTTCTTTGTGAAGCTTGCGGATACAATTTTATGATATAGCTGAATCCAACGCTGTTGTCGGTTTCGTTTTCAACCATTGCCGTAAATTGACCGTTCTGCAAACTTGAAATCGGAGCAGCAGTAATCTGGGTGATTTCAAATCTGCCGCTATCTGCATTGATTTTTCCTTCTAATGCTTCAACCAGCGTCTTCCAGGAATTGCGATTGTTTTTTATCTGTTGCATGAGTGCCGTTGCTGCAGCTTTATCCGCACATGTAAACAAGACTGCATCGGCACTCGGCGCCCAAACATATTTTTTGATGTTTTTCTGATAGAATTCCTTTAAACCCTTTTCATCAGTTGAAGCCACATTCCATATCTGTTTCTCCATCACTTCAAATAACAGATTACCATCTTTAAATTCTGTGAGTTGTTTACCATAGGCAGGGTTAAAATCTTCAAGGTTGGTTTGGTAATAATTCAATGCACTTGACCTTAAAAATTCAGGCATTACTTTTCTATAATCGATATATCCCATTGCCGTTTTACCTGCTCTGGCCCGTGCATATTTCATCCATTCCAAAACAGTAACTTTTTGTTTCGGAAAACTAAATAAGACGTCAGTTTCTTTAATGCCCTTACCTTTCAAAACCTTATCCCTGATTGTAAATGTATCTGTCATCATCCAGAGTAATTTTTCGTCATAAGGTATTTGACGAAGCCCGGTGGTTTTAAGGAGTTTTTCTTCGAGTATGCGACGTGCTTCTTTATTTCTGCTGTCTTCAATTACTTCACCTCTTAACGATGCCCTGGCCAGTTCGGGATTTTTTTCAACAGGTATGACTCCTCTTCTTTTCACAATATGAAATCCAAATTCTGTTTCAAATGGTGTTGTAAATTCACCGTCTGCCGTTAGACCAAACGCTTTAGATTCAAATAGTGCGTCGTATTTTCCTACTCCAAAATCAGGCATGATGCCGCCGTTGGCGAAAGTCATTTTATCATCACTGAATTGAATTGCCAGGCTGTCGAATACGCTGCCGTTTTTTAAAGCTTTATAGATAGAATCGGCAAACGCTTTTTTTGCAGTCCTGATTTGCGCACCTCCCTCCGGATCTACACTTATCAAAATCTGAGAAGCTTTCAATTTACCCATTGCAGGTCTTTCACCTGTCTTCTTGATAATCAAATAACCTGCTCTTGAAATGATTGGCTCAGCAACCTCCCCTGTTTTTAAACTGTACGCAACATTTTCAATATTGTATGGAAGCGTGAAAACAGTGATATATCCGATATCTCCCACATTTTTTTTAACAGTGGTATCACCTGAATATTGTTGCGAAAGAGATTCAAATGATTCGCCACTATTTACCTTTTTTTGTATCTCCTTAACTTTGTTAAGAGCAGCCAGGCTGTCTTCTTTAGTAGCAAGTCCTGTAGAAAACTGGTAGGCTTTGAATCCTTCTTCGAATGGAACCACAATCATGGATAACCGAATTTCTTTAAGACTTCTTTCAAATGCTTCATCTGTTAACTGTTCAAAAGCAGAAGAGTCGGTAAGGTATGCGCCTTCTATCTGTCGGCGATAAGTTTCAAGATCAGCTTTCTGATTGGGAAGGGTATCCATGCCCAGGTCATAAGCAGCCTTAACTTTTAATTTATAACGGGTATATAATTCCAGATAATCCTGTAGAGACTGTTTATCGGCAACTGAATCATTTTTATTTTTCCAGTACGCATTTAAAAATTCTGATTTACTTACTGATTTGGTACCATAAGTAAATAGTGTTTGCGCATTTAATGAAAGCGAAATGAAAATGGAAAATATAACTATATGAATTCTCATGGTTTTCAAAAAAATTATTTAATAGAAGCAGTTTTGGTTTTGTATTGAAGCAATTCAGCGAGCTGCTGGTAATTTAATTTCTTGGCAATGATATTTTTATTTTTATCCAGCAGGTATAACATCGGCGTTTGATAAACATCATACAACTGTCTCACACCTGGTTTGTTTGCTGCATAGTCAGCATCTTTCATGGCCTGCGTTTGGTATACGTGCATCCAGCCTTTCAGATTATTCTCCCGGATATATTTAATCCAGGCATCCTTGCCACCATCAGTCATCACGCCCAATAAAGTAACCCCCTGCTTTTTCCATGTGCTTTGAAAAAGAGAATCGAGTTTAGGCACTTCCTCTTTACAGTGACTGCATGTTGGGTCCCAGAAACAGATTACAGTGTATTCAGATTGAATGGTGTATAAACTCTTTTTCTTTCCGGTAGTATCAAGAAATTCAAAGTCAGAACCTTTTTTCCCAATAACATTAGACATTAAACTATAACCACGGTCATAAATAAACTTCTTGTACTTTTCTGTCATCCAACTCTCGGCCATACCGGTGAGGTAATATTTTTGGAAGAGGTGAACAAAAACAGCGTCCTGCCCCATATAAGTTGGGTTAACGTATTTGTCAGTAAAGGTTGATAAGAGAAATTTAAACATCTCGGGGTTCGACTTAGACGCCTGCAGCATCTCATCGGCAGCAACGATTATTGAGTCGGGTGACTGTGGCAGAATTTCATTGTAATACCGATCCAGTTTGGGTTGAAAAACCGGGGTACGTAAAAGTCTTTCGTCTGTGAATGAAACCCCGTCCCAGAAATGTGATTTGTAATAATGGTATGCGTATAATGAATCGTATTTACCACCTGGGTGTTTGTCGGCAGGTGGAATTACAGGTTCTTTCAGTACTTTGAAAATAGCCGACAATAGATGTTCCGGGTGTTCCTTTAAAAAGTTTTCGCGGTACGATTGAAGCTCCTGGCTGAGTTGCAATGATTTTGCCTGCAGTTCCTTGTTTCCTGCACCACCGGGTTCAGACATTTTTTTGCGGATATCTGCTATTCCGGAGCCAATTTCAAACGATTTTTTCTGGTAATCACTGAAAAGCACGTTATCGGGTGATCCTTTAAAGCTGGCTGATGCTATAAGATTGGCGCTGTCTGCTGATAGTTCAAAGCGGGTTTCTTTATCGATAATACATTCCAGCCAACCGTTTTTTGCAGGGTATACAATCATGTAAACGCCTCCAAAAAGCTTCTGACTGCCTCTGAACACTGCTTCACTGTTGCTGTTTAAGGCTGCTGAGTCAATCAGGTACTGCTTCGTGCCGAAATGATGGGCAAGATACAGGTAGCCTGATTTAAAAGGTTTCAGTGTAACCTTGATCTCATACTCCTGTTGCGCTTTACTTTGGATTGTAAAAACCAAAAACAATACTGTCAGCCATTTTCCACTCATGGGTAAGACACATTAGAGTTCAAAAATATTTAAAAAGGATTTCCCCGTGTGTTAAAGCGATATACTCCCGCATAATAACCAGTATTTCAACTAATTATTATGTAAAAACTGAAATCTGTAAGAAAATTTGGGTGAGGGGTTAATTTTGCGGGATGGCAAAGCAAAAAAACAGGGTGATCAGAGACCTCGAGGTAAGTGGATATGCGGCAGGAGGGAAGGCAATTGCAAAACTGGATGGTAAAGTTTATTTTATTGAAGGAGCTGTACCGGGTGATGTTGTCGATATCAGGCTCACCAAATCAAAAAAGGACTGGGGTGAAGGGAAGGCTATTCATTTTAAGTCTTATTCTTTGGAACGGACTACTCCCTTTTGCAGTCATTTTGGTATTTGCGGTGGGTGTAAATGGCAAATGTTGCCTTATGAATTGCAGCTGAAATACAAACAGGAGGAAGTGGAACAGAATCTGCGCCGGATCGGCAAGGTCATTCTGCCGCCCGTTCAACCCATCCTAGGATCAGCAGATACGCGTTATTACAGGAACAAACTGGAATTCACTTTCAGCAATAAACGATATCGAACCTGGGAGGAATTAGACCGCAACCGCGAACTGGGCACTGTTGACGAAAATGTCACTCCGGCTTTGGGATTTCACATCCCTGGTGTATTTGATAAGGTTGTCGATATACATGAATGTTTTTTGGAGGGGGATCCCAGCAACCAGATCAGAAATGAAGTAAGGCGGTTTGCCATTGAAAATGGATTTTCGTTTTATGATATCCGTACCCATCTGGGCTGGTTGAGAAACCTGATGATCAGGTTATGTACCACAGGTGAGTTGATGGTAAATATTGTTTGCGGCTTCGACCAAAAGGAGGATATGGCTTTGCTGGCCAACCATCTGCTTGTCACGTTTCCCGCGATCAGCTCGTTATACTATACTGTTAATCCAAAATTTAACGACAGTATTTTTGACCTTGATCCGGTGGTTTTTGCAGGTAAAGCTTATGTTACTGAGATGCTCGGTGGTTTGTCTTTTCGCATTGGTCCAAAATCTTTTTTTCAGACCAACACAAAACAGGCCGGGCGTTTGTATGATATTACAAAGTCATTTGCTGAACTTACTGGCAATGAAACTGTTTATGATTTGTATTGCGGAACAGGGAGCATAGGTTTATTTGTGAGCGATAAGGCAAAAAAAGTGGTGGGAATTGAACTGATAGATGAAGCCATCCGGGACGCAAAGGAAAATGCGAAGGCAAATAATATCGGTCATGCCGAATTTTTTACCGGTGATGTAACGGATGTTTGCCAGGACGCATTTTTTGCCGAACATGGTATACCGGATGTTATCATCACTGATCCGCCCAGAGCAGGGATGCACGAAAAGCTTGTAAGAAAAATTATTGAGATCGGCGCACCGCTGGTGGTTTATGTGAGCTGTAATCCGGCAACACAGGCAAGAGACCTTGCTTTACTTGATGAAACCTATGAAGTAACACGCATTCAGCCTGTAGATATGTTCCCTCATACACATCATATTGAGAACGTTGTGCAGCTGAAGAAAAGAAATCTTTAACCCCTGTATAACGCACCATTGGGTACATTTGCATATAAAGGATATTGGATATGGCGACAGATTTAAGGCCGGGAAGTTTTCAGGTTTTGCCGATTGTAATTAAAAATCTTTTGATCATTAATGGATTGGTTTGGCTGGCGCAGATTACAGTGGGGCAAAATCTTTTTGATATGAGGAGTGATTTTGCACTGTGGTATTTCGGGACTGATATGTTTCATTCATGGCAGCTGATCACTTACATGTTCATGCATGATCCGTCTGGCCCTTTTCATCTCATATTCAACATGTTTGCGTTGTGGATGTTTGGAAGTACGCTGGAGAATTTATGGGGGCCTAAAAGGTTTTTGGTTTTTTACTTGATTTGTGGAATAGGTGCGGGGTTCGTACACCTGGGCTCAATAGCGGTGGAAATGGCTTATTTGCAAAATGGCTACCAGCAGGGATTGGTAAGTATGATTCAATTGCAACAAAAAGCCTTTACACCTGTAATGGGTGCTTCAGGCGCTGTTATGGGAGTGTTCGCAGCGTTTGCTTACACTTTTCCGAACGACAGGATGTTTATTTTTCCGATCCCCTTTCCCATCAAAGTGAAATGGGCGATAATGGGACTGGTAGCTATCGACTTATTCAGCGGGTTTTCGAGCAGGCAGACCGGCGTCGCACACTTTGCACATCTGGGGGGCGCTGCCTTTGGAATTATTATAGTGATGATATGGAATAAAAAAAACCGGCGCACGTTTTACTAAAGTTTAACGGATAATAGAAAGAATTTTGAATTAATTTTAAGAAGCTATAGCGGAATAAAGTATATGGGGTACAGGGAATATCCAGGAGCAAAAAAGACTTCAATCTGGGGAGATAACAATGCGTTGATGATGTTGCTCATCATCAATGTGATTGTATTTATTCTCCTGCACATGATCAAAACGATCTACGGTTTATCCTTTTCTCCTCAGGAAGCTTTCGTGAAAAATTCATTTTCATGGTTCACCATTCCCGCAGATCTTACAAAATTCGTACAACGACCATGGACGCTCATTACCGCTCAGTTTTCGCAGCTGAGCATAATGCTTATGTTAAGTAACCTTTTCTGGTTATGGACATTCGGCTATATTTTACAGGATCTTGTTGGAAACCGCAAAATTGTTCCTCTATACCTCTACGGAGGAATTGTTGGCGGAATCATCTTTTTGCTTTCGTTTAACTCTATGCCCCAGCTTAAAGGCATGGTGGATACGCAAACATTTTTTGGGGCCACCACTTCAATAATTGCTGTTGCAATTGCCACTACTGTATTGTCTCCCGGCTATAGACTTTTCCCGATGATCAGTGGAGGCATACCGCTATGGATAGTAACGGTGGTTTTTGTGATAATTGATTTCGCATGGATTTCAAAAGAACCCGGCTGGTTTTTTCCACATATTGCCAGTGCCGCAATTGGATTTTCATATGCAAAAGCTTTGCAGAGGGGAATTGATTGGGGAGCATGGATGGGGAATCTATATGATCGATTTATAAATATGTTTAATCCGGAAAAGAAAAAGGTCAGGCGCAATCCGGTAAAACAGGAAGTGTTTTATAATACCCGCGGCCAGAAGCCATTTAAGAAAACCGCCAATCTTACGCAACAGAAAATCGATGAAATCCTGGATAAAATTAATCAAAAAGGATACGATCGTTTAACTGACGAAGAAAAAGAACTTCTCAAAAGAGCCAGCGAGGAAGATTTGTAACTTTAATACATGCAGCAATTTTTCCGAAAGTTCATTTCGCGAATTTTGATTATCATCAACTATTCTGCTGCATTTGTTTTTATCATTGCCTGTTTTACACCACATCTTGATCCACGCCGGTGGTGGATCACAGGGTTCATCGGACTTGTTTTTCCCTATATTTTATTCATTATTCTTTTTTTCCTGTTTTTTTGGTTGTTTTTTAAACCCCGACGAAGTTTGATCAGCGGAATATGTATTGTAATTGGATTACCTGCAATCAGCGTATTGCTGCCGTTGCGTTTTACATCGTCATTTTCCCTTGAGAAAGAGCCATCGACTATTCGGATCATGAATTGGAATATCCGGCGGTTTACGCCTTTTAATACCAATATCTTTAATCCCTCCCATAACGATAATAAGTCTGCGATTTTTGATGAGATTAGGAAATTTAAACCGGATGTTTTATGTCTTCAGGAGTTTTTTACCTCGGATAATAACAGGGCAATGAATAATATCCGGCTAATGAAGGCGGAGTTTGGATTTACACATCATGTTTTTTCCAAAGACAACTGGATCCAGAATAAGCTTTATTCCGGCACGATAATTTTTTCAAAATATCCCATCTTAAGCGACTCCGTTATCAGGTACCCAAAAGGAACATATAAATCAGCGGAAAATATTACTTCGGCAGATATCATGCTGAATGGAGATACCATTCGTATCTACAATCTGCATTTACAGTCATTTGGCTTTGGCCCGAAAGATTACTCAAATTTCGACAAGATTCAGAACAAGCAGGATACCGGCTTCCAGGCCTCCAAAAATATCTTCCGCAAAATGCAACAGACTTTCTACCTGCATTCGCTGCAGGCAGATTTTGTAAAAGCGCAATTAAATAGCAGCCCACACCCTGTTATTGCATGTGGTGATTTAAATGACGTTCCCAATTCCTATGCGTATTACACTATCAGTGATGAAATGAATGATTGTTTTTTGCAGAAAGGTGCTGGATTCGGGAAAACATTTACAAGTCCTACTTCAAGATTCCTTGGCGCGTTACCAACATTGCGTATCGACTATATATTTACAAATACCCAAATGGAAACCACTCAGTTTTCCAGGATGCGTCGCAAACTGTCGGACCATAGTGCCCTTGTTGCGGATATAAAATTGCCGGAGAATCCTTAACTTGCCACGATGATGTTGTTTCCCCGTTTTATGTGCGTGTTTTCCTGTTGTAAGTTGTGAAGAAATCCTCCCAACAGTCCTTTCTCCTTTTTATCTTTACGCGCTTTTTTTCTGATATATGGCAACACTAAAAGTTTATAATTCACTTTCGCGGACAAAAGAAGAATTTACCTCCATTACACCCGGTCATCTCGGTATGTATGTATGTGGACCAACAGTCAGTGGCGAGAGCCACCTGGGTCACGCGAGGCCATTTGTTACTTTTGATATTGTTTTCCGCTATTTTATTAGCCAGGGTTATAAAGTACGGTATGTACGAAATATCACTGATGCCGGTCATTTTGAAGAAGAAGGAAGAGAGGCAGAAGATAAAATCTCAAAAAAAGCTGTACTCGAAAAACTCGAGCCTATGGAACTGGTGCAGAAATACACCAATATGTTTCATTGGGCGATGAATGAATTTAATAATCTGCCGCCAACTATTGAACCCACAGCAACAGGTCATATTGTTGAGCAGATCGTGATGATTGAAAAAATCATTGTAGATGGCTATGCATATGTTGTGAATGGATCTGTATATTTTGATGTTGATAAATACCATGCTGATTTCGGTGCAAAAGGAATTCCTTATGGCATCTTAAGTGGACGCATCCTCGAAGATCAGCTTGAAACAACGCGCAATCTTGATGCGCAGGATGAAAAGCGTAATAAATCAGATTTTGCTCTTTGGAAGAATGCTGCACCTGAGCATATCATGCGTTGGAAAAGCCCTTGGGGAGAAGGTTTTCCAGGATGGCATATCGAGTGTTCGGCAATGAGTACAAAATACCTTGGTGAGCAGTTTGATATTCATGGTGGAGGCATGGACCTTCAGTTTCCACATCATGAATGTGAAATTGCACAGAGTGCAGTTTGCAATCATCAGATACCTGCCAGATATTGGCTTCATAATAACATGATTACCATCAACGGCAGGAAGATGGGAAAGAGCTATAATAATGTGATTAAGCTCAGTGAATTATTTTCGGGCGAACATCCATTATTGTCTCAGGCATTCAGCCCGATGACAGTGCGATTTTTTATTTTGCAAACTCACTATCGCAGTACACTTGATTTCAGCAACGATGCATTGATTGCTGCGGAAAAAGGGTTAAAAAGAATATGGGAGGCGCATCTCAATTTGAAGAAGATGCCATACAATGCTTCAACAGCTACCGCTACCGATATTGAACAGTCGGGCCAATGCAAAAAACTTTTGGGCGAGCTGGATGAATTTATGGCGGATGATTTTAATACTGCCAAAGTCCTGGCGAACCTGTTTGAACTTGTACCAGTAATTAATTCAATCAAAGATGGTCATATTCTCTCCACCGCAATAGGAAGAGAGTTGTATGAAAGAATGCAATATGAATTCAAGCGTTACCTCGAAGATATATTCGGTCTCAGGGACGAAAGTAAAAATGAAAATGGTAAACTCGACGGAGTTTTACAATTACTCATTAATATCAGAAAAGATGCGAAAGCCAGAAAAGATTTTGGCACGTCTGATCAGATCAGAAATCAACTCCTTGAACTCGGCATTCAATTAAAAGATGAAAAAGGTGGCGGTGTAAGCTGGAGTGAATTATAATCTCCTGCCATCAACCCATTAAACTAAACAATTTTCATTAAGGGAATATCACCACTCACCGGTTCAATTGGATGTTCATTAGGATACATCTC
>JANPJC010000058.1:0-7857 GCA_031425315.1 Chitinophagales bacterium | reverse complement strand
ATGAGGTGCCTGCCAAAAGGATCAATGCCCACTTTCGCCACCAGTTCAACTTCTCCACCGAGCGCAGCGATAGCTGCCGCAACATTTGTTGGTGCACCACCGGGCTTCTTTAAAAAATTTTCACCATCAGATAAAGCCTTGCCTTTATCAGTACATATCATGTCGATCAATGCTTCTCCTATGCAAAGTATTTTCATGTTTTATTCCAATTTGAAATACTATTTCTTCAATTTTATTTTGATCGTTTGAAATCAGAATTACTTTCAATTTTTTTCTCCGCTCATCTCAAAGCCTCCGCTAACCTCCGTGGCCCGCATTTAGAAACCTAAATTTCAAATTATTTCTAGCTGAAACAATAGGGTCGTGTTAATCTATAGATTCACTTCTCACCACTTTTTTTGGCCAAAGGGTTGAACGGAGGCTTTGAGTTGAACGGAGTAACAGCCACAAGTACAACCTTTGCAACCTGGCAAGATTGAACCATTTTCGGCTATTTTACACCTTACAGCTCACTGCTCACTTCTTCATTGGCTGTTACTTCCCCCTTCGCACTTCGTACTTCGTACTTCCTCAGTGTGTCCCTCCGGTCAAAACAACATCGCCATTGATTTTTGCTGGTTTGATCATCAGCGTAGCCAATGCTGCAACAAGTAATAATATTCCGGCAGTTAATACCGCTTTTCCCGGGTCTTCATTTAGAAAATGTTTATGGATATAACCAAAAGTCAGATTCTGCATGATCATCGGTATTACAATCATCATATTAATGATGCCCATGTACACGCCGTATCTTTCTTTTGGAATATTGCCAACCACCATCAGGTAAGGGATTCCCATCATACTTGCCCAACCAATACCAAATCCGGTAATCGCAGGAAACAGGAGGTATTGATTTTCAATAAATGGAAAAGCAATCAGTCCGATACCCGCAAGGAGCAAACAGAAAAAGTGAACGATTTTGGGTGAATACTTTTTTGCAAACCATACCAGTCCAAAAGCACAGCAGAAAGTAACAATATTATACCATCCATTCACTAACCCCGTCCAACCCACTACTGTATTCTCATACAATTCAGGATTAGAAGCCGGTGAAGTTTTCCAAACTGATTGTCCTACACTTTTCGCGGCATTCTGCCAATAACAAAACAATGCATACCATTGAAACAGGTATACGAATCCCAGTTGCCACATCACTTTAGGCATGTCTCTGATGGCGTCAATAATTTCAAGTAAAGGATTTAAGAACTTCTGGGCTGAAGTAATGAAACTATTGGATTTATTTTTCTTAATGATTATGTACAGCAGATAAATCCAAAACATAAAAATTGGAAAAGTCAGCAGATTGAGCCAGTCTGTTTCAATAAAACCAATTAACAGAAATCTAACCAGTACAGGCACACTTATAAGGATTATCATTGATGATAACAACTGAACAACAGGATGCGGATTATTGCGATTATGTTCTTCAATCACTTTTATTTCTTCAGGTGATGGAGGAATTTCAGGAGTGGTACGCATACTCCACCAAATAGAAACGATTGAACACACAGCGCCAAGAAAAAAGGATGCAAATACCCAGGTAGGCAGTTTGCCTGTTTTTCCAATAAATATCATCGGGAATATAAAAAGAGAAAGGTTGGCCAATGTTTGTCCTAAACCGGTAAAAAAGCTTTGTGACTGAAATCCTGTTGGTTGTTGCGCAGGACTTAATTTATCGGCTATAAATGCCCGATAGGGTTCCATCGCTGTATTGTTTCCTGCATCCAGGATCCATAATAATCCTGCAGCCATCCACAAACTGCTGCTGAAGGGATAAAAGAACAACGCAATGCTGCACATAATTGCACCTATGAAAAAGTAGGGTTTACGTCGCCCAAAACGAGGGTGCCAGGTTTTATCGCTTAATGCACCTATAAACGGTTGAACAAGCAATCCGGTCATTGGACCGGCAAGATTCAGAAACGGAATTTCATGCGGGCTGGCGCCGAGCATATCATATATCGGATTCACGGCACTTTGCTGCAATCCAAAGCTGTACTGGATGCCAAAGAATCCGACATTCATATTTATAATCTGCCAGAAACTCAGGTGAGGGTTGGGAAAGGACATAAGCAATCATTGGTTCAGTAAAGGAAATTAAGATATTTCTCCATCAATCTTTAAGTTCTGTTGAAGGCCGCCGGGCAATGCTGTTGTTTTGTATTTTTACAGGATGGCAGAAGACTTACAAATTATAACAGGCAGTAAAGAGGAACAATATATTGCACTGATTCCGCAGATAAGGGGATTAACAGATGGAGAGTCAGATCTTGTAGCCAATCTGGCAAACATTTCTGCAGCATTAAAAGAACAATTCCACTGGTGGTGGGTGGGTTTTTATATAGTAAAAGATAATGAATTGGTATTGGGTCCATTTCAGGGACCTGTAGCCTGCACCCGAATTAGAAAAGGAAGAGGCGTGTGCGGAACATCATGGCAAAATGCTGAAACTGTTGTCGTTCCGGATGTTGAACAATTTCCAGGTCATATAGCCTGCAGCAGCATATCCAAAAGTGAAATTGTAATTCCGGTTATCCGTAATGGTGAAGTTGTGGCTGTAATGGACGTAGACAGCGAATTGCCGGATCATTTTGATCATACCGATCAACGTTTCCTCGAAAAAATTGTTTCGGAAATTATCTGGAAGAATGATTAAGCACTGATTGCTTTGCTATGTGCTGACTGCTATAGTGTATAGTTGCATTGGCAGGTTCGGCGAGCAGTCTGGTAATAATGGCTTCAAATTCTTTTTTAAAATTTTCATGATGAACTCCTGTACCAGGCCCATAAAATCCGGTGTGGACCTCCCGGACCCGTCCGGCTTTATCAAGAAAAATAGTGGTTGGAAAAACTTTAATAGGAGTTAATTCCGGAAGTGTTTTTTCGGTTCGCAGACTGTCTGAAGTTGTTGCACCGGTAATAAGTATTGGATATTTTACATCAAATTGCTTCTGAAATTTCCGGAGGCTTTTTTGTCCGCGACTGAAGTTGGTAGAGTATTCATATGCCAGCGCCACCATTTCAATTCCCCGTTGTTTATTCTGGTCGTAGTATTTTGTCAGAAACGCTGTTTCATCCATACAGTTAGGGCACCATGAACCCATAATCTGAATAACGACTACCTTATTTTTAAAACGATCATCGATAATTGAAACAAAATTACTATCGGTATCAGGAAACCTAAAATTCAAATTATCTTCTCCATCCTTCAGGTACATTAATGTAGAACTGCCATCAATTTCCGCTTTGGAATCTTTCACTGCGGTCCATCTCTCCTTTGACGTAGCTCCGGCAGCATACACACCGTCAACAATGCTGCCATCGCTTTTAATTTTTGCACCGAAATAATATGCATGACTTCCATCAAAGCATGACATCATCAAACTATCACCGGTAACCACCCCTTCAAGAAAACGATAATCGCCACTTGGCGTTAAAAAAGTACCGGTTATTGTATTCCCTTTTTGCTTGAATTCTGCAATAGCAGGACGTGTGGTACCTACAGGTCTCGTGAATTCCACTTTCCATTTTCCGGTGATATTTGTGATCGACTTACCATTGATTAATTCAAATCTCTTCTGCCCGGTTTGAAAAACAACAGGCATCACCTGGTCTTCTTTTGTAGTTGCTTTTATCCATACACCGGTAATATTATCAGATGAATTTTTTTTCAATTGAAAAGAAGATTCAAAAAAAGGCATGTCCGCAAAAATCGAATCCCCTTTTGTAAGTATATCTTTCACCAGTAACTTTTCATCTGCATTACGAATCGTCCATATCTCCTTCCCCTTTACTTTCCTTGTCTCAAGCATGAATACAATTGGCAGACTATCTGCACGCTGCAATACGGCCCTGTACACAGTTACTGCAGGAGCCGAAGTTTGAGCAATAAGAAATGCAGAGGAAAAGACAAATAAAACAAGGAATAGTAAACGCATAATGAGATAATGAAAGATCGCAAAAATAGTTCATTATTCCAGTTCACGTTATCCCCTTATCTTTTCGCCATTTTTTTAACATCTGATACACCTGAAGGCTAAAAAAATAACCAGTCTTTCATATCCATTTTATTTCAACTGCATTACCTGAATGTTATTATAGTGAGGAATATAGTTTTCCTTTCGGAGAATACTGAGCAGGTCTTTTTCGAGACTTGAAACGGGATATTCAATGATCCTTCCTGCCTCCTTTCGTTGCTCATCTATAATAAGTGTGGGCACCCGCACAATATTGCGACCTGCTTCCTCATGACCAGGGCTTTTTTTGTACAGGCTATCCTGATTGCTTACCAGAATTAACTCGAGGTTTTTGAAATCGAAGTTGCAGCATTCCAGCATTTTTATCATTCGCGGCACTTCTCTTCTACTATCACCGCACCAGGTACCCATAAATATGATTAGTTTTTTATCTTGTAAAAGAGGTCGGATAAAATTACAGGTAGCTGTGTCTACCACGTAGGATGCGTAGTTCGTATTGTACCATTTAACAAATGGAAATTGTTGCAGGGCAGCAACAGTACATTTGCCTAACAACATTTCGTTGCCAAAGGCATCTTTAACTTTGGAATAATACAGTGGACTTTCCTGTGCCTGCATATCATTACAGATCAGGCAATATAACAACGTTATAATGAAATATTTTTTCATGATATATTTTTATAAAATGGACGATTCACCAGCCGGTATCGACTGATGTTATAGATTTTGAAAAAAGTGATTTGAATCAGCTGCCGCCCGGGGGACGCAGGGCTGGCTCAATGTTTAATGAAGCAAAGTGCAATAAATTGAAAGACTGGTTAATGCTGATTTTTGTGATCCAAAGAGGATTGGAAAGATGATTTTCGTAACATTCATATTCAGCCATTTTAGTTAACTGTTGGCTGATACCGGGAAGTGTATTTCCATCTTCCTCAAAAACGCCATCAAGAATTTGCACACAATCGCAGTCGGGTAAGGCATGAACTACCTGCGTCTGCCATTCACAATACAGGTAATTAGTTATTTTACCATATTGTAGCAAAAGCAACAAGCCTAAACATATAATTGAAGTGCCGATTCTTAACATGCCGTCTGTAAATCTACTTAATGCATATTAAACTTTATAATCAGGAAGATATTATTCTGCTGATGATAAATTATCAAGCATGTCTTTAGTCATTGCCGCCAGGTCAAATTCCGGTTTCCATCCCCAATCATTGCGGGCCACACTATCGTCTATGCTTTGTGGCCAGCTGTTAGCAATATTTTGCCGGTAATCTGGTTGATAATCAACATTAAAATCTGGTACATGCTTTTGAATTTCATCGATAATTTCCTGAGGAGAAAAACTCATACCGGAGATATTATAGGAAGTCCGGACAGTCAGCTGGCTGGCTGGCGCTTCCATCAATTCGATCGTTGCCCGTATTGCATCCGGCATGTACATCATTGGCAGATAGGTATCCTTCCCGAGAAAACAGGTGTATTGCTTATCTCCCAATGCTTCATGAAAAACTTCAATAGCATAATCTGTTGTACCCCCGCCAGGAGATGATTTATAACTGATAAGGCCAGGATAGCGTAAACTTCTGACATCCACATTATATCGCTGGTGAAAATAATTACACCAGAATTCACCGGCATATTTACTAATGCCATATACAGTTATCGGCTCAATGATAGTTTGCTGGGGGCACATTATTTTGGGAGAAGTAGGTCCAAAAACGGCGATGCTGCTGGGCCAGTAAACTTTATGCAGCTTTTCTTCTTTTGCAATATCCAGTACATTCAGCAATCCCTGCATATTCAGGTGCCATGCCAGCGGAGGATTTTTTTCTCCGGTTGCAGAAAGTATAGCGGCGAGCAAATATATCTGCGTAATATTTTGCCTGATTACCTGCACATGAAGCATTTCCTTATTCATTACATCCAGGCTCACATAGGGTCCGGTACCTTCCAATAAAGGATTTTGCTCGCGGAGATCAGAAGCCACCACATTTGCTCCACCATACATTTTTCTCAGGGCCAAAGTTAATTCCACGCCGATCTGACCTGAAGCGCCAATCACCAGAATCTTTTCCTTTACCATTGATTTGATTTTTACTTTGGCAAACCTAATAAATGAAAGTGAATGTTGAAAGAAGGGATGGTAGCCTTTATCCTATGTGGCTTAGCCTACGACATCAGATTGGCAATACCTGGATAAAATGCTCCATTATGCGAGCTTAATTTTTTTGCGGATAAATTGCATCGAAGCCAACTGACGATCGGTAACAATTTTCATAGCTCGGGCAACTTCCTGTTTGGCAGCGGGATAATTTTTGTAAATATCCTGGACTATATCAGATATAGTCGTTGCTGAAGTCGGATCAATATCATAAAGCCATTTTTCCAGACCAATATCCCTGAACATCCAGGCTTTCCTGCCCCAGTTAAAATCAGGGATATGGACCACTGGTACGCCTGCTGCAAGTGCTATTACTAAAGAATGCGGTTCCATACCCACAACAGTATGTGCCCGGGCATACACAGACATCGCTTCATCCACGTCCCAAAATTTTTCCCTCCATAACACTCTGTCTCTCACTTCTTTCTCCAGTTCATCATACACCCACTTCTTTGCATATGTAATTTCTTTATTCACTTCAGGCGCGAGCAATACTTGCATACCCGTTTCCTTCACCCATCGCGTGATAATAAACCTGATTTTCTCCATCCTCTTCCGGTCTTTCTCCTGCTGTTCAGGTGTTGCCTGACCTGGATTCAGTAAATCGCCCGTACCCTTTACTCCCAGTTTGGGGGTATTAGTCCGGATCACTACAGTTAAAAATTTTTTTTCCTGCAGTCCATGCTCATTCAGAAATGGAATGGCTTTATTTTCATCTCTAACGTCGATCCCAAAACAACCATCGGGCGCAAACTCCATTATCCCGGCTTTGAATTTTTCATCTTTTATAAACTTCAGGGATGCAGTATCACGGCAATATATAAACGCCGCGCTGTTCAATGCGCTACGGTACAGGTATGGAGAAGGTTCAGCAAACCGGTCGAAGGAATTTCCATAAATTCCAAAAGGTATCCTGATTCGATACAGTGCCATAACGGGGTAAGTGTTGAAATGGATCCGTTCCAGTCGAAGCCAAACAGACCATAATTAAACCCCATTCCAGAGTTATGGATATACATACTGGCACGGTCAAAATTGTTTTTGAGTGCCAATACTTCATCGGGATTTTTTCCATCAAAGTGGCCGCGGATAATTTTTACATTCGGAAAATTGCGTTGCACTATTGCTTCAGTTGCAGGGCGTTCATCTGTATGCCATAGTAAGATCTCGGCTTCAGGGATATATTTTTCCAGTATCCTTAGTGTTCCTGGCGTGTGTCCCTGATCTCCAATATTTGCATCGTTCCAGCTGGATCGCAGAATGATTACCGGATTCTTTGAAAACGTTTGGGGATGCAGCGGAGCCGATTGTAATTCATCTGCCTGTACAATTGAGCCGGCAAGTGACATTCCTGTCATCCGGATAAAGCTTCTGCGGCTATTATTTTTTTCTAATGATGAATGTTTCATAATATGGTCAATTACGCAATTGTACCGATGATGTTTTTGCTTATCATTCACATATTCACATTCTAAGGCATTCACAATTTAAATAACCAGGAAATACAAATACACGCCGGTAAGTCGGTAAACTCGGTAACGCCGAGTAGGCAAGGGGAATTTCACCCCATGCCTCTCACAGAACCGTACGTGATACTCTCGCATCATACGGCTCGTGTTATCATAAGTAACATAAACCGATTTGCCAATGATAGAACAGTCTAGGATTGGACTG